>NZ_JBSFWU010000177.1:0-8161 GCF_053594995.1 Streptomyces sp. NPDC002536 | reverse complement strand
GCCGACGTCGTCGCCCGGCTCTGGGACAGCTGGGAGGACGACGCCGAGATCCGCGCCCGCGCAGGCCCCCGCCGCTCCGGCGCCCGCTCCGGCCCCGGCAGCACCGGCCGGTGCCTGGCCCACCGCAGCAGCCCCCGGCTCCGCCCCCGCCGCGCCGGCCGCCCCCGCGCCGGGCGCCGGTGCCTGGCCGTCCGCGGCCGCGCAGACCCCGGCAGCCCCGCCCGCCTCTGCCGCCCCTGCCGCCCCGGCGTCCCCGGGTGCCGGGGGCGACGCGGGCCAGGTGCGGCAGATGTGGCCGCAGATCCTGGACGCGGTCAAGAACCGCCGCCGCTTCACCTGGATCCTGCTCAGCCAGAACGCCCAGGTCACCGGCTTCGACGGCAGCACGCTCCAGGTCGGCTTCTCGAACGCCGGAGCCCGCGACAGCTTCGCCAACAGCGGCAGCGAGGACGTGCTGCGCCAGGCGCTCGGCGATGCGCTGGGCGTGCAGTGGAAGGTCGAGCTGGTCGTCGATCCGTCCGGCGGAGCCGGCGGTGCAGCCGGTGCCGGCGGTGCCGGTGCGTCCGGCGGTGGCTTCGGCGGCTACGGAAACGCCGGCGGTGGCTTCGGCGGCGGCGCCCCCGCCGCATCGCGCCCCCAGCCCCCGGCCCCCGCCCCTGCGGCCCCCCGGCCCGCGGCCGCGCCCGCTCCCGGCCCGTCCGCGGCCCCCGCCGCCCCGGCGCCGGAGGCCCGTCAGGCACCGTCCGCCCCGTCCGCGGCCCCCGAGCCCCCGCCGGTCCCGATCGAGGAGGACGTCCCCGCCGAGGACGACCCCGACCTCGTCGACACCGCCCTGAGCGGCCACGACCTGATCGTCCGCGAGCTGGGGGCGACGGTCATCGAGGAGATCGCCAACGAGTAGTGCGGCCGGGCCCGCGCACTACTTCCGGCGGCATGGGGCGCGCCGCCCGGCGAACACGTAGGCTCGGCTCCGAACCAGTCGTCGTCGACAGCCAGGAGCCGAACCATGTTCCCCGGTGGTGGCCAGCCCAATATGCAGCAGCTGCTCCAGCAGGCCCAGAAGATGCAGCAGGACCTCGCCGCGGCCCAGGAGGAGCTGGCGCGGACCCCCGTCGAGGGTTCGGCGGGCGGCGGCCTGGTGAAGGCCACGGTCACCGGGGCCGGCGAGCTCCAGGCCCTGGTCATCGACCCGCGGGCGGTGGACCCGGAGGCCGGCAGCGCGGAGGAGAACGCGGAGACCCTCGCGGACCTGGTCGTCGCCGCCGTGCGCGATGCGAACGAGTCCGCGCAGCGGCTCCAGCAGCAGAAGCTCGGCCCGCTCGCCCAGGGCCTGGGCGGCGGCAGCGGGATCCCCGGTCTCCCGTTCTGACGGGAAGCCTCCGGCATACCGGACGTAACGTACTTATAGCGGCATAAAAAGCGCAGAAGGAGAGCCCGATCCGTGTATGAAGGCGTGGTCCAGGACCTCATCGACGAGCTGGGCAGGCTGCCCGGTGTCGGTCCCAAGAGCGCCCAGCGGATCGCTTTCCACATCCTCCAGGCCGAGCCGGCCGACGTCCGCCGGCTCGCGCACGCCCTGACCGAGGTCAAGGCGAAGGTCCGCTTCTGTGCCGTCTGCGGCAATGTGGCGCAGGAGGAGCGGTGCCGGGTCTGCCAGGACCCGCGCCGCGACCCCGCCGTCATCTGCGTCGTGGAGGAGTCCAAGGACGTCGTCGCGATCGAGCGGACCCGGGAGTTCCGGGGCCGCTACCACGTGCTCGGCGGCGCGATCAGCCCCATCGAGGGCGTGGGCCCGGACGACCTGCGCATCCGCGAGCTGCTGGCGCGGCTCGCGGACGGGTCGGTCACCGAGCTGATCCTGGCCACCGATCCCAATCTCGAGGGCGAGGCCACAGCCACCTATCTCGCGCGCATGGTGAAGCCCATGGGGCTGAAGGTCACCAGACTGGCGAGCGGGCTGCCGGTGGGCGGAGATCTCGAATACGCCGACGAGGTCACGCTGGGGCGTGCCTTCGAAGGGAGAAGACTTCTCGATGTCTGACGCAACGCTGCACGATGCCAAGCGCGCTCCGGACGACTTCGCGGTCTCCGTGGCGGACTCGATCGAGAGCTTTATCGTGGCCGTCGCCGAGGTCTCCCGCGGTGACGAGCCGGACAGCGCCGTCCCCTTCCTGCTCCTGGAGATCTCCCAGCTCCTGCTCACCGGCGGCCGGCTCGGTGCGCACGAGGACTTCCTCCCGGACGAGCGCTACGAACCGGACGTCGGCCCGGAGGCGGACGTCGACGAGCTGCGCGAGCGGTTCGCGGTCATGCTGGACCCGGTGGACGTGTACTCCGAGGTCTTCGACCCGTACGTGCCGCGCAGCGCCCCGGTCGCCAGCCGGATCTCGGACGACCTCGCCGACATCATCACCGACCTGCGGCACGGCATGGCCCACTACCGCGACGGCCGGGTGAACGAGGCCCTGTGGTGGTGGCAGTTCTCCTACCTCTCCAACTGGGGCCCCACGGCGTCGGCTTGTCTGCGCGCGCTGCAGTCGCTGGTGGCGCACGTCCGGCTGGACCAGCCGCTGGACGAGCTGGACGGCCTGGACACGGATGCGGTGGCCGAGGAGCAACTGGCCGAGGAGGCAGGCCGCGTCATGGCGGCGGAGATCGCGGGGCCGCTGGGGATGCGGCCGACGAAGTCCCGCTGAAGCCCTGATCGCACGAGCGCGTCCCGGCCGCAAATCGTCCGGGTCCGCGCGGGCCGCGCGTCTCATCATGCGGCGTCACCATGGCCGATTCCTGCTGCTCGTTAGACTGCAGGCGACCGCAAAACACAGAGCTGCGAGGAGCGCACGTGAGCCTTGTCGTGCAGAAGTACGGCGGCTCCTCCGTTGCCGATGCCGAGGGCATCAAGCGGGTTGCCAAGCGAATCGTCGAAGCCAAGAAGAACGGCCACCAGGTGGTCGTCGTGGTTTCCGCGATGGGCGACACGACGGACGAGTTGATCGATCTCGCTGCGCAGGTTTCGCCGATTCCTGCCGGGCGCGAGTTCGACATGCTGCTGACCGCCGGAGAGCGGATCTCCATGGCGCTGCTGGCGATGGCGATCAAAAACCTCGGTCACGAGGCGCAGTCGTTCACCGGGAGCCAGGCCGGAGTCATCACCGACTCGGTCCACAACAAAGCGCGGATCATCGATGTCACGCCGGGGCGGATCCAGCAGTCCGTGGACGCGGGCAACATCGCGATCGTGGCGGGCTTCCAGGGTGTGTCCCAGCACAGCAAGGACATCACCACGCTGGGCCGGGGCGGCTCCGACACCACGGCGGTGGCCCTCGCGGCCGCGCTGAACGCCGAGGTCTGCGAGATCTACACGGACGTCGACGGGGTCTTCACCGCCGATCCGCGGGTCGTGAAGAAGGCCCGCAAGATCGACTGGATCTCCTTCGAGGACATGCTGGAGCTGGCCAGCTCCGGCTCCAAGGTGCTGCTGCACCGCTGCGTCGAGTACGCACGCCGTTACAACATCCCGATCCACGTGCGCTCGTCCTTCTCGGGCCTCAAGGGCACCTGGGTCAGCAACGAACCGCAAGGGGACCAGCCGATGGAGCAGGCGATCATCTCGGGCGTCGCGCACGACACCTCCGAGGCGAAGGTCACGGTCGTCGGGGTTCCGGACAAGCCGGGCGAGGCCGCGACGATCTTCCGGGCCATTGCGGACGCCGAGATCAACATCGACATGGTGGTGCAGAACGTCTCCGCCGCGTCCACGGGCCTGACGGACATCTCCTTCACCCTGCCCAAGACCGAGGGCCGCAAGGCCATCGAGGCGCTGGAGCGGACGAAGGCGAAGGTCGGCTTCGACTCGCTGCGCTACGACGACCAGATCGCGAAGATCTCGCTGGTCGGCGCGGGCATGAAGACGAACCCGGGGGTCACGGCGACCTTCTTCGAGGCGCTGTCGAACGCCGGGGTGAACATCGAGCTGATCTCGACCTCCGAGATCCGGATCTCGGTCGTCACCCGTGCCGACGACGTGAACGACGCCGTGTGCGCCGTCCACACCGCGTTCGGCCTGGACAGCGAGAACGACGAGGCCGTCGTCTACGGAGGCACCGGCCGATGACGGCCGCCCGCCCGGATGCCGGTGCCGTCGGCGGCACCGGCTCCGGGAGGGGGCACAGGCCGACGCTCGCGGTCGTCGGCGCGACCGGCGTCGTCGGCGCGGTCCTGCTCGAACTGCTCTCGCGCGGTGCGGACATCTGGGGCGAGATCCGGCTGGTCGCCTCGGCCCGCTCGGCCGGCCGGACGCTGTCCGTGCGGGGCGCGGAGACCGGGGTCCGCGCGCTGGGCGAGGACGCCTTCGACGGCGTCGACGTCGCCGTGTTCGTCGTGCCGGAAGAGGTCGCGGCGCAGTGGGCGCCGGTCGCCGTCGGCAAGGGCGCGGTCGTGGTGGACACGTCGGGCGCATTCCGGATGGACGCGGACGTGCCGCTGGTGGTGCCCGAGATCAATGCGCATGCCGCCCGGGTCCGCCCCCGCGGCATCGTCGCCGGGCCCGGCTGCACCACGCTGCCGCTGATCGCCGCGATGGGCGCGCTCCATGCGGAGCTGGGGCTGAGCGAACTGGTCGTCTCCTCGTACCAGGCGGTGTCGGGGGCCGGGCAGGCCGGCGTGGCGGCCCTCCGCGCCCAGCTCGCGGCCGTGGCCGGTACGGAGCTGGGCACGCACCCCGGCGACGTGCGGCGCGCGGTCGGGGACGCGACGGGGCCCTTCCCGGCGCCGGTGGCCCTGAACGTGGTGCCGTGGGCCGGCTCGCCGGAGGAGGGCGGCTGGTCCTCCGCGGAGACCGGGGTGCGCGAGGAGTCCCGCAAGATCCTCGGCCGCCCGGACCTGCGGATCTCCGTGACCTGCGTACGCGTACCGGTGATCACCGGGCACTCGCTGAGCGTGCACGCGCGGTTCGAGAACGAGGTGACGGTCGAGCGGGCGCACGAGATCCTGGCGAACGCCCCCGGCGTGGTGGTCTGCGACAGCCCGGCCGAGGGGGAGTTCCCGACGCCCGCGGACGTCGTGGGCACCGACCCCGTCTGGGCGGGCCGGGTGCGGCGCTCCCCGGACGACCCCCGGGTCCTCGACCTCTTCCTCTGCGGGGACAATCTGCGCAAGGGCGCGGCGCTCAATGCCGCGCAGATCGCGGAACTCGTGGCGGCCGAGCTGACCGCTCCGTAATATCGACGGGAAGTGTAAAGGTCGTGTGATCAACTCGTTGGTCCAGACCTCTTGAACTGGGCAGACGATCTGTTCGACGATGCGCTCCCCGACCGACTGCAACCGCCGCAGGGCCGGGGAGCGTCTTTGTTGCCGTCCTCTTTGGCGGTGCAAAAACCGGGGCATTGAGGAAGAGCTGGTACGCATGAGGGCATATGACGCCTCGTCACACGGTGCGTCGTCGACCGCGGAGCCCTGCGCGTACAACCCTGACGGGGGGAAGCGTGTCCAACAGGCGTGGCAGAGGTCATCAGCATCGCAACCGCCCCGAGGCGCGGCAGCACCTCCGTGCGTCCGCGTGCCGGCTCGCCGGGCGGTATACCGGTGATCGCCCCCTGGTCGGCCCCCCGTCCCGCCCAGCTCCCGCCCCAGGTGCCACCGCAGCGCGGGGACGCTGACGAGGCGATGGCAGCGGGCACCACAGTCGATCACCTCACCGAGACCTACCGGGCGCACTACCGCTCGCTGCTCGGCCTCGCGGCTCTGCTCCTCGACGACACCGCCTCCTGCGAGGACGTGGTGCAGGAGGCCTTCATCCGGGTGCACTCCGCGCGCAACCGCGTCCGGGACCCGGAGAAGACCCTGGCGTATTTGCGGCAGACTGTCGTGAACCTGTCCCGTTCGGCCCTGCGTCGCCGCATCCTCGGACTGAAGCTGCTGTCCAAGCCGATGCCCGACATGGCCAGTGCCGAAGAGGGGGCGTACGAACAGCTGGAGCGCGACCAATTGATCAAAGCCATGCGTGGACTGCAGCGCCGCCAGCGCGAGGTGCTCGTCCTGCGCTACTTCGCCGACATGACCGAGGCCCAGGTGGCGGAGACCCTCGGTCTCTCGCTCGGCTCGGTCAAGGCGTACGGCTCGCGCGGTATCGCGGCCCTCCGTGTCGCCATGGAGGCCCCTGTATGAACCGGCATTTCCCCGACGAGCACCAGGACCCCGGCAACGGCGGTCACCGGGAGATCGACGAACAGGCCCTCCGGCGGCTCCTGCAGGGCGCCGTCGAGGACATCGAACCCGCCGACGGCGCACTCGAGCACCTGCAGCGTGCCGTGCCCGCCCGGCGGACGCGCCGCCGGCAGGCCGTCGCGGGTGCGGTGGCCGCGGTGGTCCTCGGGGCCACCGCCCTCCCGGTCCTCATCCACGCCGCCACCACGGCCGACACCACCGACGACCACCAGGCCAACGCCGCCAGCAGCCACCAGCGCCCGCACGGCGGGACCGAGGGCGGCGAGCACGGCAGAGGCGTGCCGGCCCCGGGCCCGCTGAACACCGGCGCGAGCCCCGACGCCGGCCGGCGCGACGGGCACCGGAAGGAGGAGGACGAGGCCCAGCGGAAGGACGGCAGCACCACGGGCCCCACCGGCCCCGCGAGCGTCCCCGGCCCCGACCTCCGGCCCACCCTCGCCGCCACCTCGCCCACCTGCGACCGCAACCAGCTCGGCAAGGGCTCCGGCGTCGTCGGCACCCCCGACAAGAACGGCCGCGTCTACGGCACCTTCCGCGTCGTCAACGTCTCCCGCAGCGTCTGTTCGGTGGCCGGCGAGGGCGTGGTCGCGGCCCACTCCGCGGCCGGCAGCGACAACTCCCGGATCACGGTCGTGAACCACACGGCCGGCGATGCCGCGACCGGGCTGCCCGACCCGGCCACCGAGCCCAGCCAGGTCATCCTCCAGCCCGGGCAGGCGTACGAGATCAAGTTCGCCTTCGTGCCGGCCGCCGACGGCGGGCCGAACGGCTGCACCAAGCCCGGCATCACCACCCCGTCGCCCGCGAGCGACTCCGGCTCCGCCAGCGCCGCGCCCCCCGCGGTGGCCGCGGAGAAGCCGCAGGTCCAGGACGTCTCCTCGCCGACGCAGGGGCCGTCCGGAGTGGTGCTGAGCCACACCCCGGACGTCGGGGAGCCCAAGGCCGCCGACGCCGCGCTCCCCGACGCCTGCGCCGGGACGGTCTACCGCACCGGAGCCCTGACGGCCGCACCGACGGCCTGAAGTCGCCGCCGGTGCAGGGGCCGGTGCCGCCCCGCCGGGCGCGGCCCGTACCGTGGTGGTGTGTATCGGTTCCTGCTGACTCCCCGCTGGTGGGGGATCAACGTCTTCACCGTTCTGGCCATCCCCGTGTGCCTCTTCATGGGCACCTGGCAGCTCGGGCGCTTCGAGACGCGCGTCGACTCGCACCGCGAGCAGCAGACCCAGGCCGAGGACGCCCGCACGGCCGCCGCCGAACCGCTGGCCGGGCTGCTGCCCGTGAGCACCGTGACCTCGGGCCGCCAGGCCCGGGCCACCGGGCACTACGACACCGGGCACCAACTGCTCGTCCCGGACCGGCAGCTCGACGACCGCCAGGGCTTCTACGTGCTGACCCTGCTGCGGACGGACGGCGGCAAGGCGCTGCCCGTCGTGCGCGGCTGGCTGCCCGGCGACGCGAACTCCCCGGCCGACACCGCCAAGGTGCCCGCCCCGCCGTCCGGCGACGTCACCGTCACCGGTGCGCTCCAGGCGTCGGAGAGCCCGACCTCCAAGGGCGTGAACGCCTCCGGCGGGCTGCCGTCCGGGCAGCTCGGCGTGATCAGCGCGGCCTCGCTGGTGAACCTCGTGCCGTACCAGGTGTACGACGCGTGGATCACCGCGCCCACCGCGACGGGGCCCATGGTCCCGGTGCCCCCGGCCGCCGCCCCCAACAGCGGCCTGGACCTCAAGGCGTTCCAGAACCTCGGCTACACCGGCGAGTGGTTCGTCTTCGCGGGCTTCGTCGTCTTCATGTGGTTCCGGCTGTTCCGCCGCGAGGTCGAGGCCCTGCGGGACGCGGAGCTCGGCATCACCCCCGAGGGTCCGGACGGGCGGGCGGGCGGCGCGGATGGAGCGCGGGGAACGCGGGAGCCAGCACAAGGGAGGAGGGTGGGGTG
>NZ_JBSFWU010000176.1:0-8240 GCF_053594995.1 Streptomyces sp. NPDC002536 | reverse complement strand
CGAGGCCGCGGTCGACACCGCCGAGGCCTCGGCCTTCTTGGCGGCGGCGCGGGTGCGCTTGGGGGCGGCCTCGGCCGTCTCCGTCGCGGCCTCGACGGCCTTCTTGGTGCGGGTGCGCCGCACGGGCTTGGCCTCGGCTTCGGCGGCAACCGGTTCGGCCTCGACGGCCTTCTTGGCGGCCGCGCGGGTGCGCTTCGGCTTGGCCTCGGCCGTGTCGACGGCAGCCTCCGCCTTCTTGGCGGCGGTGGTACGCGTCCGCTTCGGCTTCGCCTCGACCGCCTCGGCGGTGTCGACGACGGCCTCGGCCTTCTTCGCGGCAGCGCGGGTGCGCTTCGGCTTGACCTCGGCGGCCTCCGCGGCCTCCGCGGTGTCGACCGCGGCTTCCGCCTTCTTGGCGGCGGCGCGGGTGCGCTTGGGGGCGGCCTCGGCCGTCTCCGTCGCGGCCTCGACGGCCTTCTTCGCCGTGGCGCGGGTGCGCTTCGGCTTCGCCTCGACCGCCTCGGCGGTGTCGACGACGGCCTCGGCCTTCTTGGCGGCGGCGCGGGTGCGCTTCGGCGCAGCCTCGGTCGCCTCGGGCTCGGCCTCGACGGCCTTCTTGGTGCGGGTGCGCCGTACCGGCTTGGCCTCGGCTTCGGCGGCAACCGGCTCGGCCTCGACGGCCTTCTTGGCAGCCGCGCGGGTGCGCTTCGGCTTGGCCTCGACCGCCTCTGCGGTGTCGACCGCGGCCTCGGCCTTCTTCGCCGTGGCGCGGGTGCGCCGCACCGGCTTCGCCTCGGCGGCTTCCACGGTCTCGACTGCGGTTTCGACTGCGGTCTCGACCGCGGCCTCGGCCTTCTTGGCTGCGGCGCGCAGGCGCTTCGCCGCGACCTCGACCGTCTCGAAGGTGACGGACTCGGCCTCGACGGCCTTCTTGACCGCCGCGCGGGTCCGCTTCGGCTTCGCCTCGGCCACGGCGGCGGCCGGCTCGGCCACGACGGTCTTCCGGGTGCGCGTGCGCCGGACCGGCTCGGCCTCGACGGCCTCCACCGTCGTGACGGCTGCCTCGGCGACGGCCCCCGCCTCGGGGGAGGTGCCCCGCGTGCGGCGGCGGCGCGGCTTCGCCGGGGCCTCCGGCTCCGGCACCACGGCCGTCGCAGCGGCCGGGGCGTCCTCGGCGACCGGCAGCGCGGTGACCGCAGCCGCCGCGACCGCAGCCCCTGCGGAACCGGTCCGCGTCCGGCGCCGGCGGCGCGGGCGGGCAGGCGTCTCCGGGGCGGAGGCCCCGGCGGCGTCCACGGTCTCCGGCGTGGCCACGGCGGCCTCCGCCGTGGCGGCGAGCGGCGCACCGTTGCGCGTGCGGCGCCGGCTGCGCGGCGTACGGGTGCGCTCGGCGGGGCGCTCCTCCGTCTGGCGCGGCCCCCGGTCCCGGTCCCGGCCGCGTCCGCGGCCCCCGGGCTCGCCGAGGTCCTCGAGCACCTCCGCGTCGAGCCCGGCGCGGGTGCGCTCCGAGCGCGGCAGGATGCCCTTGGTGCCGGCGGGGATGTTCAGCTGCTCGTACAGGTGCGCGGAGGAGGAGTACGTCTCCTCCGGCTCGTCGAACGGCAGCTCCAGCGCCTTGTTGATCAGCTTCCAGCGCGGGATGTCGTCCCAGTCGACCAGGGTGATGGCCGTACCCGCCTTGCCCGCGCGGCCGGTGCGGCCGACGCGGTGCAGGTAGGTCTTCTCGTCCTCGGGGGACTGGTAGTTGATGACGTGCGTGACGTTGTCGACGTCGATGCCGCGCGCGGCCACGTCGGTGCAGACGAGCACGTCGACCTTGCCGTTGCGGAAGGCGCGCAGCGCCTGCTCGCGGGCGCCCTGGCCGAGGTCGCCGTGGACGGCGCCGGCGGCGAAGCCCCGGCGGGTGAGCTGCTCGGCGATGTCCGCCGCCGTCCGCTTGGTGCGGCAGAAGATCATCGCGAGGGCGCGGCCCTCCGCCTGCAGGATGCGGGCGACCATCTCCGGCTTGTCCATGGAGTGGGCGCGGTAGACGTGCTGGGCGATGTGGGCGTGCGTCTGGCCCTGGTCGTCCGGCTCGGCGGCGCGGATGTGCGTCGGCTGCGACATGTAGCGGCGCGCGAGCGAGATGACGGCGCCCGGCATGGTTGCCGAGAAGAGCATCGTCTGACGCTTCGCCGGGAGCATCGTGATGATGCGCTCGACGTCCGGCAGGAAGCCCAGGTCGAGCATCTCGTCGGCCTCGTCGAGGACGAGCGCCTTGACGTGCGCCAGGCTGAGCTTCTTCTGGCCGGCGAGGTCGAGCAGCCGGCCGGGGGTGCCGACGATCACGTCGACGCCCTTCTTGAGCGCCTCGACCTGCGGCTCGTAGGCCCGGCCGCCGTAGATCGCCTGGACCCGGACGTTACGGACCTTGCCCGCGGTGAGCAGGTCGTTGGTGACCTGCTGGCACAGCTCGCGGGTGGGGACGACGATCAGGGCCTGCGGCGCGTCGGAGAGCTGCTCGGGCGTGGCCCGGCCCGCCTCGACGTCGGCCGGGACGACGACGCGCTCCAGCAGGGGCAGGCCGAAGCCCAGCGTCTTGCCGGTGCCGGTCTTGGCCTGGCCGATGACGTCGGAGCCGCCGAGGGCTACGGGGAGCGTCATCTCCTGGATGGGGAACGGGTGGACGATGCCGACGGCTTCCAGGGCCTCGGCGGTCTCGGGCAGAATCCCGAGGTCTCGGAAAGTGGGCTGAGAATTCAGCGGTTCGCCTCTTCTGTGAGACGCGGCGCGGGGCGGCGAAGGGGGTCGTACGTGGGGTCGTACGTACCGCGCCGGGGTACCGATCCCGGCCGGGGGCCGGGTGGCGCGGGACCACTGCCTTCGCTCGTGCACGCGTGCCGCGAGCGGATCCCTCCAGGTGTGCGCACGTCTCGTGCGTACCGCGGGGAGGGCGGTCGGTTTTGTGGAAGCCGATCGGGCCACCGACCGGGCATCCGCTGGAGCTCAGGGGACCTGTTCCCGAGAGACACAGCTTGGGTGCGGCCGGCCGAAGAGTCGGCTGGCCTCCTAGCACTGTACCCCGGAAAGCCGCATGTGTGTCCGGACAATCCTCGGGACGGTTCAGGACGAACCGGCTGACCAGGGCCTTCCCACCGGTGCGGGGCGGGCTATCGTTCGGTCCATGGAGACGCACGGGACGCCCGAGAACGCCGCAGAGCACACCGGAATCGCCGCCCAGGACTGGGCCACGGCCTCCGCCGACCCGCAGTACCGGGCCGCGGTCGTGGACCTGCTCGGCGCGCTCGCCTACGGCGAGCTGGCCGCCTTCGAGCGGCTGGCCGAGGACGCCAAGCTGGCGCCCTCGCTGGACGACAAGGCCGAGCTGGCCAAGATGGCCTCCGCGGAGTTCCAGCACTTCCAGCGGCTGCGCGACCGGCTCGCGGCGATCGAGGCGGACCCCACCGCCGCCATGGAGCCCTTCGCCGCGGCACTGGACGAGTTCCACCGCCAGACCGCGCCCTCGGACTGGCTGGAGGGCCTGGTCAAGGCGTATGTGGGCGACTCGATCGCCAGCGACTTCTACCGCGAGGTCGCGGTGCGGCTGGACTCCGACACCCGGGCCCTGGTGCTCGCGGTGCTCGACGACACCGGCCACGCCACCTTCGCGGTCGAGAAGGTCCGGGCCGCGATCGAGGCCGAGCCCCGGGTCGGCGGGCGGCTCGCGCTGTGGGCGCGCCGGCTGATGGGCGAGGCGCTCTCGCAGGCGCAGCGGGTGGTCGCCGACCGCGACGCCCTGTCCACCATGCTGGTGGGCGGGGTGGCCGACGGCTTCGACCTCGCGGAGGTCGGCAAGATGTTCTCGCGGATCACCGAGGCGCACACCAAGCGGATGGCCGCGCTGGGTCTGGCGGCGTAGCCGCCGGAGTAAGCGGAACACCCTGCACGCCCCCCGGTTCCGGCGCCCGCCGGCTCAGGCCGTGGCTGACCGGCGGGGGCGGCGGGGGTCCGGCCGGAGCAGCAGGGACAGCAGTGCGACGGCCACGCCCAGCGACACCCCCAGGGTGGCGAGCAGATGCCCGGGGCCGAGCACCGAGTGGGCCAGCAGGGCGCCGAAGAGCGCGGCGCCCGGCCCCGTGGCCAGCGCCAGGGGGCGCGACCCGAAGTGGCCGAACCGCTCGGGCAGCCAGCGCAGGGCTCCGTAGGAGACGGCGAGGCCGATGAGGACCGAGCCGAGCGCTTCCCAGAGGAGCATGTGGATACCCTCCCGTGCGGTGGCCGAGGAGCGGGGTGCAAATCGGTCGTAGCGGTGTTACCCCCGGACCGTGACGGGCAACCCTCGTTCCGGTCGCCCGTCACCCGTGACGCTCCTGTCCGTTACGACACGGCGAAGGCCCCGGTGCATTCCCGCACCGGGGCCTTCCGTTCGTGCTCGGGCGTCACATCGCGCCGAAGCCGACCTTGCGCACGGCGGGCTCGCCGATCTCCACGTACGCCAGGCGGTCGGCCGGGACCAGGACCTTGCGCCCGCGGTCGTCCGTCAGCGACAGCAGCTGCGCCTTGCCGGCCAGTGCCTCGGTGACCTGGCGCTCGACTTCCTCGGCAGTCTGCCCGCTCTCCAGCACGATCTCGCGGGGCGAGTGCTGCACGCCGATCTTGACCTCCACGGCCTGTCCCTCCGAAGGTGTGCGGTCCCCCTGGCAGGGCCCGGGGGAGGGGTGCGCGGCCAGCCGCGCCGGTACGTTCCACACATTAGCCCGGTACGGGGGCGGGCCGGGCCGGTCCCCGCACGCTCGCAGCGAACACGCGCACCGGGCGTGGCCTCAGTGGTTGTCGGACGCGGCCTTCTCGTGCCCGACCTTGGGGAAGCCCGCGATGCCGCGCCAGGCCAGCGAGGTCAGCAGCTGGACGGCCGTCTCGCGCGGGACCGTACTCTCGCTGGAGAGCCAGTAGCGGGCGACCACCTGGGAGACGCCGCCCAGGCCGACGGCCAGCAGCATGGCCTCGTCCTTGGACAGGCCGGTGTCCTCGGCGACGACCTCGCTGATCGCCTCCGCGCACTCCAGAGACACCCGCTCGACGCGCTCGCGCACGGCCGGCTCGTTGGTCAGGTCGGACTCGAAGACGAGCCGGAAGGCGCCGCCCTCGTCCTCGACGTAGGCGAAGTAGGCGTCCATGGTGGCCGCCACGCGGAGCTTGTTCTCGCTGGTGGAGGCCAGGGCCGTGCGCACCGCCTGGAGCAGGCTCTCGCAGTGCTGGTCCAGCAGGGCCAGGTAGAGGTCGAGCTTGCCCGGGAAGTGCTGGTAGAGCACCGGCTTGCTGACCCCGGCCCGCTCGGCGATGTCGTCCATCGCCGCCGCGTGGTAGCCCTGGGCCACGAAGACCTCCTGGGCCGCGCCCAGGAGCTGATTGCGTCGGGCTCGGCGCGGCAGGCGCGTGCCTCGCGGGCGCGCCTCGGTCTGCTCGATGGCTGTCACGCCGCCTCCCATGATTGTTCTGTGCACGGCCCACGCCGCGCCCGCCATCGTACTTTTGGGTAACCGGGCCGTGCGTGGTCGGAGCGGAGAATTTCGCATCCCGGACGCTGTGGGAAGCCGACAAATTCCCGACAAATCGCATTCCGCGCCGCCCGCGGCGACCGTGGGTCAGCGGTAGTCGTCCTCGTCGATTTCCACCACCCGGGCCTGCTCGGCGCGGTCCGCCTCGTTCGCCGCGCCCGGGTCGATGTGCTCCAGTGGCTCGTCCCGGTGCGGGGCGAGCTCCGTGTGCTGCTCCGCGGCGTCCGCCTCGGGGGCCTCCACGTCGAACTCCGCGGCGTCGGTCTCGTCCTCGAAGGTGTCGGGGTCCATCGGATCCACGGGCATGCGGAACCTCTTTCCGGCATCCAGGATGTGCGCCCTCGTACTCCTTGGTACGAGCCTAGGAGACCTGGCTCCGTACCGCCAGGCGATCTGTGACCGCCGCCACAGAGGTCCCGGCGTGATCGTCTCGTAACATTGCCCGCATGCCATCGACCGAGTCGCCGCACGCCCGTGTCGTCCCCGTGGTGCCGCCCTCGCGGCCCTCGCGGGTCGCCGAGGGCGAGGAGCTGCGCACGGTGACCCTGCCGGGCGTCACGCTCGCCGTGCGTTCTCGGCCGCCCGTGCGGGAGGGGCTGCCGCCCGCCCTCTACGTGCACGGACTCGGCGGATCCTCGCAGAACTGGTCCGCTCTCATGGAGCCGCTCGCGGACACCGTCGACGGCGAGGCGCTCGACCTGCCGGGCTTCGGCGACGCGCCGCCGCCGCAGGACGGCGACTACTCCATCGCCGGGTACGCGCGCGTGGTCGTCCGTCACCTCGACGCCTCGGGCCGCGGGCCCGTGCACCTGGTCGGCAACTCCATGGGCGGTGCGATCGCCACACGCGTGGCGGCCGTCCGGCCGGACCTCGTCCGCACGCTCACCCTGGTCTCGCCCGCCCTGCCGGAACTGCGCCCGCAGCGCACGGCCCTGCCGACCGGGCTGCTCGCGGTGCCGGGCCTCGTCTCCCTCTTCGCCAAGGCCACCCGGGACTGGAGCCCGGAGCAGCGCACGCGCGAACTGCTCGCGCTCACCTACGGCGACCCCGCACGGGTGACACCGGAGGCGTTCGCACTGGCGGTCGAGGAGTACCGGCGACGGCTGGAACTCCCGTACTTCTGGGACGTGATGGCGCGTTCGGCGCGCGGCATCGTGGACGCGTACACCCTGGGCGGGCAGCATTCGCTGTGGCGCCAGGCGGAACGGGTTCTTGCCCCTACTCTGCTCGTGTACGGGATGCGCGATCAGCTCGTCTCGTACCGTATGGCCCGGCGGGCGGGCGCGGCTTTCCGCGACTCGCGCCTGCTGACACTGCTGGAGTCGGGACATATCGCCATGATGGAGGACCCCGGCGCGGTGGCCCGCGCCTTCCGCGAGCTGCTCGCGGACACCGCCACGACGACTGGACGGAGCGCCCCGCCCCGTGGGTAAACACAGCGCACGAGCGGACCGGCCCGCCGACGGGCCGGCTGCCGCCCCCGGTACGGGCCGCCGGCGCGCCCCGGCCGGCCGCGACACGGACGACCCCCTGCCCGGACCCGGCGCGCCCGCCGGGGCTCCGCGCGACCCCGTCCTGGGCTGGGGAGTCATCGGATCGCAGCGCGCGCAGGGGACCGGCGGGTACGGCGGTTCCGGCCGCGGGCCGACCGGATACGTCAAGGGCGAGGCGTCCTTCACTCCCGGCTTCACCCCCTCCGGGGACGGGCGCGCCGGGGTGCCCGAGCCGCGTCGCGAGGCTGCCGGGCCGTCGGGCGGCACCCACCGGGCCGGCAGCAGCGGCGTGGTGCGCACCGTGACCGGGGTGGCCGCCGCCGTGGTGACCGCAGTGCTGGCCGTCGCCGTCGCCGGACAGGTCGAGGACGGCCAGGAGAGCAGGGCCCAGGCGCGCGCCGCGGACACGGACGGCCGGCAGGGCGACGGCGCCGCCTCGCGCTCCGACAGCCGGCCGACCCCCAACGGCGGCGCCGAGCTCCCGGCCACGTACGAGCAGCAGATGGGCCGCAAGTACCCGCTGGACCCGGCCGCCAAGGGAACGGGCGAATTCGCCACCATGGGCGGCCACGACAGCGCCCCCGGCAAGGGTGAAGTCCTGCGCTACCGCGTTGACGTGGAGAGAGGGCTGCCGCTCGACGGCACGCTCTTCGCCACGGCTGTGCACCGCACCCTCAACGACGACCGCAGCTGGGGGCACGGCGGCACCCGCACCTTCGAGCGCGTCTCGTCCGGCACGCCCGACTTCGTCATCACCCTGGCCAGCCCGCAGACGACCGCGGCCTGGTGCGCGAAGTCCGGCCTGGACACCACCGAGGACAACGTCTCCTGCGACTCCGCCGCGACCGACCGCGTCATGATCAACGCCTATCGCTGGGCGCAGGGTTCGCAGACCTACGGCGACCAGATGCACGCCTACCGGCAGATGCTGATCAACCACGAGGTCGGCCACCGGCTGGGGCACGACCACGAGACCTGCGAAAAGCAGGGGGCGCTGGCGCCGGTGATGATGCAGCAGACGAAGTTTCTGTCGACGGACGGGAAGACGTGCCGGGCCAACCCTTGGCCGTACCCGGCCCCGTAAGGGGCGCGGGGAACTGCGCGAGCAACCACGACGCGCCTGCAGCCGAGGTTCTCGGGGCTTCGCCCCGGACCCGCGTGCTGCGAGGACACGACCACCGTGTCGAGACGGACGGCCTTCGCACCGTCGTACTCGATCGTCACCTGCGTC
>NZ_JBSFWU010000175.1:0-8251 GCF_053594995.1 Streptomyces sp. NPDC002536 | reverse complement strand
CACACGCCGCTCTTCCGATCTCTGCACCTCACCCTGAGCAACCGGGGCCGCGCCGCCCGGCGTGGCCGCCGGGCTCCGCCGGGACCGAGGCGTCCGGCGGGGCGGGCCGGGCCCGCGAGGCCGCATCCGCCCCCGCGGCAGCGGTACGGCAGCGCTCCGCGCCCGGTGCCGCCGGGTCCGGGTCGCGGTGGGCGCGCGGGGACGTGCCGTACGCCCCGGCCGCGGTGCGGCCGGGGGCGGCGTCCTCACCGTGCCCGTGCGCGGGAGCGTGCGAGGGCTCGTGGGCGCTTCCGTGGGAGTTGGGGTGCTCCGTCACGCGTGGGGTTCCATCCGTCGGGGCTGTGCAACCCGCCCGAGGGGGCGGGTCAGGCGCGTCGCAGGTTGAGGAAGATCTGGATCTCGGGTGGTACGTCCGTGCTCGCCGGGGCGTACGCCAGCGAGCTTTCCCCGGCGATCTCGAAACCCGCCTCGCGTACGACCTCACGCAATTCGTCCCGCAGATATCCCGATACCCGGATCGTGTGGCCCAGGAACGGAATCGCGTAGTCGTCCACGTCCGCCTCGACCATCGCGAGCGCCAGCAGGCCCCCGGGCCTCAGCAGTGCGTGCAGCATGCGCAGGGCGTGCGGGATCTCCGGGCGCGGCAGCATCAGCAGGGCGAAGAAGGCGGCGGCGCCGTCGAAGGTGCCCAGCCGGCCGTCGCGCAGCGCGGCCAGGTCGCCCTGGTGGAAGGCGGCTTCCGGCACGTTCGCGCGGGCGAGTCCGAGCATGCCGGGGGAGAGGTCGTAGCCGACCACCGTGTGCCCGGCGTCGGTGAGTTGACGTGCGGTCGGCAGTCCCGTGCCGCAGCCCAGGTCCAGGATGCGGGAGCCGGGCGGCAGCGCCCCGGCCAGCCAGGCGCCGGACGCGAGCTGGCCCTCCTTGTGCGGGAAGGCCTCGTCGTAGCGGTCGCCGATGGCGTCGAACGCCTCGGCCTGGCCGCTGCGATCCAGCCCTAAGCGGGCATAGCCGTCGTAGCCATCCCGCTGGTCGTCACCGCTCACGGCTCCGCCCTCTCTGCGACTGTCCTGTGCGACGTGATGTGTGATCGTCCGTCACCTGCCGTGCGGTCGTGCTGCCTTGCGAGTACCGCGGAGCCCGATCCTACGGTTGCCCCGAGGGGAGACGGCAAGCGGTCAGGTCGGGAGACGGTCCGGTGTGCGGTCCCAGTCGCCGGGCAGCGGGGGGACGGTCCAGGCGGGGTCGGGGCGCCAGTTCTCCCAGCCGGCGTCGAAGGGAGCCGCCCAGGACTCGATCAGGCCGACCGCCGTCCGCCCGGCGTCCCGTACCCGGACGGCCTGGTCGGCGCTCATCAGGCCCGCGCGCTGGGCCTGGACGAACTCGTCCTCGTCCTTCCACTCCCAACTGCGGTCCGGATAGACGGCGATGTCCAGGAAGTGGTCCTCCGAGTCGACGCCGCCCGCCCAGCGGACCAGCGGTTCCTCAAGGTTCACGTACCAGTTCCTGAACCGCCAGTCGTCGTCCCAGAACAGCCAGACGGACCAGGGCTCGCCGGGCCGGGCGAGCTTGAGCACGCCGGGGCCGTGCCAGCGGGTGAGCGAGGTGGTGCGCGGCTTGGAGTAGCGGGTGGCGAGCGGCTCCTGGTGCACGGGGGTGCCGTCGGCGAGCAGCGGCTTGACGCAGTCGGTGCCGGGGGCCATCCACACGGCGAGCAGCTCGTCGGTGTCCCGGACCACGGTGACGGGGCGGCAGATGTGCACGTGGTCGGTGGCATTGCCGCGGTAGCGCCAGAGGATGTGGTCCCCCGGAGCCCAGGGGGCCGATGCGGCGCCCGCCGCCGTCGTGTTCACCGTGTCCGCCGTCATGCGCAGATCTTAGGTGTCCGGGGCAACGAGCGCCGTGACGTAAGGCACGCATCCCCTGCAGGAGGGTGCAGGAGGGTTTACGGGCGCGTCATGCGCAGCACGTCCAGGGCCTCGTCCAGCTGCTCCCGTGTCAGCAGGCCGCGTTCGACGTAGCCGCCCTCCAGGACCGTCTCGCGGATCGTCTTCCGTTCGGCGAGCGACTTCTTGGCCACCTTCGCCGCCTCCTCGTACCCGAGGTAACGGTTCAGCGGGGTCACCACCGACGGCGAGGACTCGGCGTACTCCCGCGCCCGTTCGACGTTGGCGGTGATGCCGTCGACCGTGCGGTCGGCCAGCAGCCGGCAGGCGTTGGCGAGCAGCCGGACGGACTCCAGGAGGTTCTTCGCCATCACCGGCAGCATCACGTTGAGCTCGAAGTTGCCCGCGGCGCCCGCCGTCGCGACGGTCGTGTCGTTGCCGGTCACCTGGGCCGCCACCATCAGCACCGCCTCCGGCACCACCGGGTTGACCTTGCCCGGCATGATCGAGGAACCGGGCTGCAGGTCCGGCAGGGCGATCTCGGCGAGCCCGGTGCGCGGCCCGGAGGCCATCCAGCGCAGGTCGTTGGCGATCTTGGTGAGGCCGACGGCGATGGTGCGCAGCTGGCCGCTGGTCTCCACCAGGCCGTCGCGCGCGCCCTGCGCCTCGAAGTGGTTGCGGGCCTCGGTCAGCGGCAGCCCGGTCGCGCGGGCGACCTCGGCGATGACGGCGGCGGAGAAGCCGGGCGGGGTGTTGATGCCGGTGCCCACGGCCGTGCCGCCCAGCGGGAGTTCGGCCAGGCGCGGCAGCGAGGCGCGCAGCCGCTCGGCGCCGTAGCGAACCTGCGCCGCGTAGCCGCCGAACTCCTGGCCGAGGGTCACCGGGGTGGCGTCCATCAGGTGCGTCCGGCCGGACTTCACGACGTCCGCGAACTCCACCGCCTTGCGTTCCAGCGCCGCCTCCAGGTGCTCCAGCGCCGGGACCAGGTCGCCGGTCACGGCCGCCGTGGCCGCGATGTGGATGGAGGACGGGAAGACGTCGTTGGACGACTGGCTGGCGTTGACGTGGTCGTTGGGGTGCACGTCGCGGCCGAGGCGCTCGCTCGCGAGGGTGGCGATGACCTCGTTGGCGTTCATGTTGGACGAGGTGCCGGAGCCGGTCTGGAAGACGTCGACGGGGAAGTGCTCGTCCCAGCGCCCCTCGGCGACCTCGTCCGCCGCCTCCGCGACGGCGGCGGCAATGTCCTCGTCGAGCACGCCGAGCTCGGCGTTGACCTTCGCCGCCGCGGCTTTGATGCGGGCCAGCGCGGCGATGTGCGCGCGCTCCAGGCGCTGCCCGCTGACGGGGAAGTTCTCCACGGCCCGCTGGGTCTGGGCCCGCCACTTGGCGTGGGCGGGGACACGGACCTCGCCCATGGAGTCGTGCTCGGTGCGGTACTGCTGCACAGGGGCGTTCTCGCTGTCGTTCATGGTCGTCAACCTCCTGACCAACAGAGCATCCGCCCCGTCAATCCTGTTCCCGGTGTTCCCAAATCCACAACTGACGAGTAAATACCGCGGGTAACAAAAAACACCGGGGAGGCTTCATGACACGCAGACCCACCCTGCGCTGTGCCCTCGCTTCCGTCGCGGCCCTCGCCGCCGCCCTGGGCGGCATGGCCGTCACCACCCCCGCCGCCCACGCGGCCGCCCGCACGAGCGCCACCGCGCTCGGCCCCGAACTGGAGAAGATCCGCGCGGCGGAGTCCGCCGAGCTGTACGGCGACGCCGCGGAGCGCCCGCTCGACCAGCGCAAGACCTCGCTGGTCTCGCTGGGCGACAGCGAGATATCCGGCGAGGGCGTCGGCGTCTACGAACCGGGTACCGACGGCCCCGTCAACTGGTGCCACCGCTCGCCCGACGCCGCCATCCACCGCACCGGGATCCCGGCCGACGTCACGTACAACGTCGCCTGCTCCGGCGCCACCACCGCCAACATCCGCATCGGCGGCACCAAGCAGTACGCCGACGAGCTCGTCCAGAGCGACAACCTGGCCGTCAAGGCCCGCACCACGCACGTGAAGATGGTGCTGCTCGTCGCCGGCGCCAACGACGACCTGCAGTTCGGCCCGGTCATGACCGACTGCGTCGAGCGCTACCTGTTCCTGCAGGGCCCGTGCCGGCCCAAGTACGAGCCCGGCTGGCAGGCCCGCGTCGACGGGCTCGTCCCCAAGGTCGAGCAGACGGTGCGCGACCTGCGCAAGGTCATGACGGACGCGGGGTACGCGGCCGGCGACTACAAGCTCGTGGTGATGGGCTACCCCAGCCCCATCGGCCCCGACATCGAGGACAACCCGAACTACCCCGGCAAGCTGCCGGGCGGCTGCGTCGGCTACACCTCCGACGCGGCCTGGGGGCGCAACGAGGCCGTGCCCGCCTTCGAACGCGGCATGCACAGGGCCGCCCGGGACACGGGCGCCGTCTACCTCGACAACTCCCGCCTCTTCCACGGGCACGAGGTGTGCATGGAGGACACCTGGGCCCGCGGCCTGTGGATCGACCTGACGAACCCGATCCCGCCGGACGCCAACTCCGTGCGGCAGTCCTTCCACCCCAACGAGCGCGGGCACGGCGCCTTCGCATCCTGCCTGACGCAGCTGTACGACTCCGGCTACCAGGAGGCGGGCTGCGCCGACCCGGCGAGCACGGGCAAACCGGTGCTGCACAAGGGCGCTTGGGACGACGCGTTCCGCCCGCTGAAGAGCGCGGCCACCGGCACGTGCATCGACGCGTACGGCGCGGCCTCGGCCAACGGCACCGAGGTGGGCGGCTGGCCGTGCTCGGGTGCGCGCAACCAGGAGTGGTGGTACGAGGGGACGTTGCACTCGGGGCTGACGCACGACCGGTGTGTGGACGTGCCGGGCGGCGCGTATCGCGCCGGTGCGGCGCTGGAGTTGTGGAACTGCCACGGCGGCGCCAACCAGCGCTTCACGCACGACGGTTCGACGTTCCGGCCTGCGGCGGCGCAGGGGTTGTGCCTGACGCTGGCGGGCGCCAAGGAGCCGGTGCGGCTCCAGAAGTGCGACGGCTCTTCGAGCCAGAGCTTTGCGTGAGCCTGTACGGGAATGGGCCCCGCGGTTGCGGGGCCCATTGCCTTGATTTCGGGTGCGGGTTCGCTGTGCTTGCTCGCGCAGTTCCCCGCGCCCCTGACGGGGCGCCCCGTTAGGGGGCGCTCCGCACCGGGATGCTGGTGAACGTCGGCGCCGGTGCCGGGTCGGTGAAGAAGTCGTTGCCCTTGTCGTCGACGACGACGAACGCCGGGAAGTCCTCGACCTCGATCTTCCAGACCGCTTCCATGCCGAGCTCCGCGTACTCGACGACCTCGACCTTCTTGATGCAGTCCTGGGCCAGCCGGGCCGCCGGGCCGCCGATCGAGCCGAGGTAGAAGCCGCCGTGCGCGGCACACGCGTCGGTGACCTGCTTGCTCCGGTTGCCCTTCGCCAGCATCACCTTGGAGCCGCCCGCCGCCTGGAACTGCTCGACGTAGGAGTCCATGCGGCCGGCCGTGGTCGGGCCGAACGAACCGGACGCGTAACCCTCCGGCGTCTTCGCCGGGCCCGCGTAGTAGACCGGGTGGTCCTTGAGGTACTGCGGCATCTCCTCGCCCGCGTCCAGCCGCTCCTTGATCTTCGCGTGCGCGATGTCGCGGGCGACGACCAGCGGGCCGGTCAGCGAAAGCCGGGTCTTCACCGGGTACTTGGTGAGCTCGGCGAGGATCTCGTCCATGGGACGGTTGAGGTCGATGCGCACCACGTCTTCGTCGCCGAGGTGCTCGTCCGTGGTGTCCGGCAGGAAGCGCGCCGGGTCCGTCTCCAGCTGCTCCAGGAAGACGCCCTCGGCGGTGATCTTCGCGACGGCCTGGCGGTCGGCCGAGCACGAGACCGCGATGGCCACCGGGCAGGACGCGCCGTGCCGCGGCAGACGCACCACGCGCACGTCGTGGCAGAAGTACTTGCCGCCGAACTGGGCGCCGATGCCGATCTTCTGGGTGAGCTCGAAGACCTTCTCCTCCAGCTCCTTGTCGCGGAAGCCGTGGCCGAGCGGGGAACCCTCCTCCGGCAGCTCGTCGAGGTAGTGCGCGGAGGCGTACTTGGCGGTCTTGAGCGCGTACTCGGCGCTCGTGCCGCCGACGACGATCGCCAGGTGGTACGGCGGGCAGGCGGCCGTGCCCAGCGAACGGATCTTCTCCTCCAGGAACTTCATCATGGAGGCCTCGTTGAGGACCGCCTTCGTCTCCTGGTAGAGGAAGGACTTGTTGGCCGAGCCGCCGCCCTTGGCCATGAAGAGGAACTTGTAGGCGCCGCCGTCGGTCGCGTAGAGCTCGATCTGCGCGGGGAGGTTGGAGCCGGTGTTCTTCTCGTCCCACATGGTCAGCGGGGCCATCTGCGAGTAGCGCAGGTTGAGCTTCGTGTAGGCGTCGAAGATGCCGCGCGAGAGCGCCTTCTCGTCGCCGCCCTCGGTGAGGACGTTCTGGCCGCGCTTGCCCATGACGATCGCGGTGCCGGTGTCCTGGCACATGGGCAGCACGCCGGCCGCGGCGATGTTGGCGTTCTTCAGCAGGTCGAGGGCGACGAACTTGTCGTTGGCCGAGGCCTCGGGGTCGTCGACGATCTTCCGCAGCTGGGCGAGGTGCGCGGGGCGCAGGTAGTGCTGGATGTCGTGGATCGCCTCTTCGGCGAGCTTGCGCATCGCCTCCGGCTCGACCTTGAGGAAGGTGCGACCGTCGGCCTCGAAGGTGGACACGCCCTCGGCGGTGACGAGGCGGTACGGCGTGTCGTCCTCGCCCAGGGGCAGGAGATCGGTATAGGCAAACTCGGGCCGAGACATCGCGGCGATTCCCTCACTCTGCGGATGATGGTGCTGGCTTCCTCGACAGCCCCTCCAGCGTAGGCGTCCGCGGCGCCGGGACGTTTGTGAGGTAAGGCTCACTCGCGCTCCGCACCCCTGCCCTCTATCGCGATCTATCGCGTTTGGGTACCCTGCTCCCGTGGATGAGTCATCTCTCGAAAAGCGGCCCCAGGACCGGCCGCAGGCCCCGGAAGGCCGGCCGGCGGCCCCGACTGGTCTTCCGGCGCCCGCGATGCGCGCCTCCGACGCCGACCGCGACCGCGTCGCGGACATCCTGCGCGAGGCGCTGGCCGAGGGGCGGCTCACGGCCGAGGAGCACGGCGAGCGGATCGCCGCGGTCTACGAGGCCCGCACCCTCGGCGAGCTGGAGCCGCTGGTGCACGATCTGCCCGCGGGACGGCGCCCCCACGAGCCGGCCGGCTCCGCGCGCCCGTACGACGCCTCCATGCGCCCCGCCCCCGCGCCCGCGGAGAATCTGGTGGCCGTCTTCGGCGCCGCCGAGCGCAAGGGCCGCTGGCGGGTCCCTGCGCGGACGAACGCCTTCGCGATGTTCGGCGGCGTGGAGATCGATCTGACCGAGGCGGTCTTCGAACAGCGGGAGATCGTGATCAACGCCTCCGCGGTGTTCGGCGGGGTGGAGATTAAGGTTCCGGAAAATGTTTCCGTGCGTTCCACGGGGACGGGCATCTTCGGCGGCTTCGACGTCCGGACCCACGAGGCGCCGGATCCGGACGCCCCCGTGGTCGTGATCACGGGTTTTGCGGTCTTCGGCGGGGTCGAGGCCAAGGCGCGTCGGGGCAAGCGGCTCAAGAACCTCAGGTCGGAGCAATAGCCGCAGATCGTGGCGTCCGGCGGCGTTCCGGTCATGGCAACGGTGTGAATAAGAGCGCGCACAGCGGGTAAAGCTTGGTGCATCGTCTCTCGTACGGCTGCGGGTGCGAATGGCCGTGCAGGGTGAGACGGCAAGGGTGACTCAACCGGCCGAGCTAAGCCGTCGTCAGGAGTAGACCGTGCTGCTACCGCATCAGCCCCTGCAGGAAGCCGCCGTACCGTCCCAGCGGATTTCCGCTCGGGAACAGGCGGGCCCCTGGCATTCGGAGGCGGTGTGCCGCCGGGATGAAGCCGGGCTCTTCTTCGCACCGTCGAAGGAACCCACCGCCGCGCGGCTCTCCCGGGAGGAGGCCGCCAAGCGGGTCTGTGCCCGCTGCCCCGTGATGGTCGAGTGCCGGGAGCACGCCTTGCTGCAGCCCGAGCCGTACGGGGTGTGGGGCGGGCTGACGGCCGCCGAGCGCCGGGTCGTGCTGGCCCGCCGCCGGCGCCGCGAGGCCGAGCTCCAGCGCTCGACGCGGGTCGCTGCCGCGGGCTGAGCGCAGGGGTGTCTATATCGGGCCGGGCCCCGCCGAACTTGCGGCGGGGCCCGGCCCGTTGTGGCTGGTCGCGCCCACGCGGCGGAGCCGCTGGGGGTACCTCCCAGCGGTAGCT
>NZ_JBSFWU010000174.1:0-8358 GCF_053594995.1 Streptomyces sp. NPDC002536 | reverse complement strand
GCCGGTCGACCTGCGCGCGCATGACGTCCGGGCCGCCGATGGGACGGCGCAGCACGGTCTCGTCCATGACGACCCACAGCAGCGGCGCCTTCTCCAGGCGGAGCACCCGGCACTCGCGGGCCCACCGTTCCTCGATGCCCTCGGCATCCACGGCATTCAGCCGCTTCCCCTTGAGCTCCGCCACGGCGGCGCCCCACTCCTCGCCCCCCGCAGGGAGCTCGGTGACCTGCGCGGTGAACGTGACGAGCCGGCCGCCCTTGTCCTTGCTGCGCACCGTCACCGTGGCGGTGCCGCCGTCCTCCAGGCCGAGGCCGTCCAGCGGCTGCTCGCCGGCGCCGCCGCCGACCAGGCACACGGCGCCCTCGTGCCACACGTGCCACAGCGCGCGGCTGGGCCCGGCGGGGCCCTGCAGCCAGATCAGGCCCGACTTCCTGGCGGCCTCTTCGATCAGCGCACGTGACAGTGCTTCCGTCTCGGTCATGCACCCACCTTAGGGGGATCTAGGCTGGTGGGGTGAGTGCTGCCCCCGCCCGACGCGACGCGATACGCACCGTGCCCGCCGACCCCGCGGGGACGGTCTCCCCTGCTGCCCTGCGCATCGAGGGGCTGCTGCTCGCGACGGCCATCGCGTCCGTCTCGTTCTCCGCGCCGCTCATCGCCGCCACCGCGGCCCCGGCCCTCGCCGTCGCGTTCTGGCGCAACGCCATGGCGGTCGGGGCGCTCACCCCGTTCGCGCTCGTACGCCACCGCGCCGAGCTGCGCGGCCTCGGCCGGCGGGAGGTCCTGCTGACCGTGGGGGCCGGAGTGCTGCTCGCGCTGCACTTCGGGATGTGGCTGCCGAGCCTGCACATGACGTCCGTCGCTTCCTCGACGGCGCTGTGCACCACCACCCCGATCTGGACGACGCTCGTGCTGCGGCTGCGCGGCCACCGCCCGCCCGCGCTCGTCTGGGGCGGCACCGCGCTCGCGTTCCTCGGGGTCATGATCCTGACGGGCGTCGACCTGTCGCTCTCGACCCGCGCCCTGGCCGGTGACGCGCTCGCGCTCGCGGGTGGGATGGCGGCCGCCGGGTACGTCCTGCTGGGTGCGGAGGTGCGCCGGACGGTGGGCACGGTCCCGTACACGTACGTCTGTTACACGACCACGGCCGTGCTCCTGCTCATCACCTGCCTGGTGAGCGGCAGTTCGCTCGGCGGCTACAGCGGGGTGACCTGGCTGAAGCTGGCGGCGCTGACCGTCACCGCGCAACTGCTCGGTCACTCGCTCATCAACAGGGTGGTCAAGAGCCTCGGCCCGTCGGTCACTTCGACGGCCATCCTGCTGGAGACGCCGGGCGCTGCGCTCATCGCCGCCCTGTGGCTCGGTCAGTTGCCGCAGACGGCCGCTTACCCGGCGCTCGTGGTGATCCTGGCGGGCCTCGCCCTGGTCATCATGGGCGACCG
Source organism: Streptomyces sp. NPDC002536 (assembly GCF_053594995.1). Lineage (NCBI taxonomy): Bacteria > Bacillati > Actinomycetota > Actinomycetes > Kitasatosporales > Streptomycetaceae > Streptomyces > Streptomyces sp. NPDC002536. Next base: position 6,916 of record NZ_JBSFWU010000174.1, on the reverse strand, counting down.
CCGCGGCAAGCAGCAGACGTAGGCCTACAGCCAGCCGTTGCGCTTGAAGCCGCGGTGGATCGTGAAGCAGATGCCGACCGTGACGAGCATGACGAGCGGGTAGCCGTACTTCCAGTGCAGCTCCGGCATGTTGTCGAAGTTCATGCCGTACACGCCCGCGATCATCGTGGGCACGGCGCAGATCGCCGCCCAGGACGTGATCTTGCGCATGTCCTCGTTCTGCGCGACGGACGCCTGCGCGAGGTTGGCCTGCAGGATGGAGTTGAGCAGGTCGTCAAAAGAGACCACTTGCTCGTGCACGCGCGCCAAGTGGTCGGCGACGTCACGGAAGTACTTCTGGATGTCCGGGTCGACCAGCCGCATCGGGCGCTCGCTCAGCAGCTGCATCGGCCGCATCAGCGGGGTCACCGCCCGCTTGAACTCCAGTACTTCGCGCTTGAGCTGGTAGATGCGGCCCGCGTCGCCGCCGCGCGACGTGCCCTTGCCGGAGACCGAGAAGACGTCGATCTCGACCTCGTCGATGTCGTCCTGCACGGCGTCGGCGACGGCTATGTACCCGTCGACCACCTGGTCGGCGATGGCGTGCAGCACGGCCGAGGGGCCCTTGGCGAGCAGCTCGGGCTCGTCCTGCAGCCGGTGGCGCAGCGCGCGCAGCGAGCCGTGTCCGCCGTGCCGGACGGTGATGATGAAGTCGGGCCCGGTGAAGCACATCACCTCGCCGGTCTCCACCACCTCGCTGGTGGCGGTGAGTTCGGCGTGCTCGACGTAGTGGATGGTCTTGAAGACGGTGAACAGCGTGTCGTCGTAGCGCTCCAGCTTGGGCCGCTGGTGGGCGTGGACCGCGTCCTCCACGGCCAGCGGGTGCAGCCCGAACTCCTTGGCGATGCCGGCGAACTCCTGCTCCGTGGGCTCGTGCAGCCCGATCCAGACGAAGCCGCCCTCGGCCCGCACCCGGCGCACGGCCTCGGCGGGGCCGATGTGCTCGCTCAGGCGCCGGCCGTCGCGGTAGACGGCGCAGTCCACGACGGCGCTGCTGGCGGCCGGGTCGCAGGCGACGGAGTACGTGTACGAGGAGCCGGAGGCGGCATGGCCGCGCCGCAGGGCGGGACGGACGGCGGCGCGCAGGTCACGGATCATCGACAAGGCAGGCTCCTTCACGGGCCGGCCGTCAGCAGTGGCGAACACACAAGAACGCGGCCTGAATCGCAGACGTGCGACACGTCCGTGAATCGGGCGGCGCTTCGCGTGATGCACAGGGCTGACGGCAGTTCGCGGGAAACGTCCCGGAGAACGCAGTGAACACGGAACAAAGCGGGCGGAGGGCGCTCTTCCGTCACATGCTGCGGGCGCAGGAGCACTTCCGGTGCTGCTGCCGGCCGAGGGGCCGGCCGCGGAAGGCTTCGGATCAGGCGGAGTACGGGTGCGTCCGGAGCGGGCAGACGGGAGAACTGCCGGTACTGCACGGTCGACTAGGATCCACCGCAGCCCCACCTCCTCCGGCCGGTCCCCGCTGAGGGACGAACGTCACGCACTTGACCACGGGTCAAGGCCCGTCAAGGCTAGCAGCCGTCCGGCGTACCCCGACCCGCTTTGCCTGTTCGATACGCGTTCTATGCTCACGGCATGTCAGACGTTCTCGCACTGGCCGAAGCCCGGCTGCGCACGGCGCTCGGCGAGCCGGACGCCCGCGCCGCGGTGACCTTCCTGGGCACCGACCGCATCGAGGTCCTCCGCTTCGGCGCCGCGGACGATGCGGGCGACGTCGTCCGCTACGCCACGCTCGGCATGTCCGCCCGGCCGATGGCCGACCCGACGTCCCCCCTCGCCGACCCGGTCCGCGGCCCCCGCGCCGAGCTGCTCCTCACCGTCCGCACCGGCCGGGCCGACACGGACAAGGTCCTCCGCCCGCTGGCCGTGCTCGCCGCATCCCCCCAGGTCGAGGGCGTTGTCGTGGCCCCCGGCGCCTCGCTGGACACCGGTGAACCGCTGTGGCCGGGGGCGCCCTTCACCTCCGTGCTCGTCGCCGAGTCCGGCGGGCTGGTGGAGGACCTGGAACTGGACGGTCCGATGGACCCCGTCCGCTTCCTCCCCCTCCTTCCCATGACCCCGAACGAGGCCGCCTGGAAGCGCGTCCACGGGGCCGCCGCGCTGCAGGAGAAGTGGCTGAAGCACGGCACCGATCTGCGCGACCCGCTGCGGCCGGGTGTGTCCCTGGAGTGACGATCGGGCCACGGCGCTCCGGTGCCGCCCTCCGGACGGGTGATCGTCCTTGACGCGGCGGCAACCCGGTAGGACCGTTGGAGGCTATGAGGGGCGAACCCAGTTGCCCGAAGTGCGGTGGCCGGGTGCGAGCGCCCGGTCTCTTCGCCGACTCCTGGCAGTGTGCTGTGCACGGCACGGTGCAACCCCTGCAGCCGGTCGTCCCACCGAGCGTGGAGGCGCTGGCCGTCGTGGTGCGGCGGGCCCGGGTCCCGGTCTGGATGCCCTGGCCGCTGCCCGTCGGATGGCTCTTCACCGGCGTCGTCAGCGCGGGGGACGACCGCAGCGGCGGCCGTGCCACGGCCGTGGCCTGCTCGGGCCCGAGCCCGCTCGGCGGCCCCGGCGAGCTGCTGCTGGTGGCGGAGGAGCTCGGCATCGGACTCGGCGCGCGCTACGCGGGGGTCGACGGCCCCGATCCCGGCCCCCTGCTGCGGGTGGACCGCTCGCCCCACGCCAAGGTGCACGCCGCCGGCCGTCCCACCCCCCTCTGGCACGTCGAGGGAGCACCCGGCGACCGGGCGGTGTTCGCGGGCGAGGCGCGCGGGCTGTGGCTGTGGGCGATCGTCTGGCCGGAGCGGTCGGGCCTGCTGATGTACGACGAGCTGGTGCTGACCGATCTGCGGGACGCGGGCGCCGAGGTGGACCTGCTGCCGTGCGGTGCGCTGTCGCCGCGCATCCTCTCGCCCTGAGGCCGAACCGGGACCGGACGACACGGTTCACGTTCGTACGACAGTTATCCTGAACCGGTCCTGTCCGTTCTGTTGAGTGCCGGGGAGTCCGTGTCGTGCGCATCGATCTGCACACCCACTCCACGGCTTCCGACGGTACGGACACCCCCGCCGAGCTGGTCCGCAACGCGGCCGCCGCGGGACTGGACGTCGTCGCGCTGACCGACCACGACGGGGTCGGCGGCCACGCCGAGGCCGTCGCGGCCCTCCCCGCCGGGCTGACCCTGGTCACCGGCGCCGAGCTCTCCTGCCGGCTGGACGGCGTTCCGCTGCACATGCTGGCCTACCTCTTCGACGCGGCCGAGCCGGAGTTCGCCCGCGCCCGGGACTTCGTCCGCGACGACCGCGAGCCGCGCGCCCGCGAGATGGTCGCCAAGCTGAACGCGCTCGGTGTGCCCGTCACCTGGGAGCGCGTCGCCGCGATCGCCGCCGGGGGTGCCGTCGGCCGGCCGCACGTGGCCGCCGCCATGGTCGAGCTCGGGGTCGTCCGCACGGTCTCCGAGGCCTTCACCCCCGAGTGGCTCGCCAACGACGGCCGGGCGTACGCCGAGAAGCACGAGTTCGACCCCTTCGAGGCGATCCGCCTGGTCAAGGCCGCGGGCGGGGTCACCGTCCTCGCGCACCCGCTGGCCTTCAAGCGCGGCCAGTGCGTCTCCGGGAGCGCGATAGCCGAGCTGGCCTCGGCCGGGCTCGACGGCATCGAGGTCGACCACATGGACCACGACGCCCCCACCCGCGCCCGGCTGCGCGGCCTCGCCGCCGAACTCGGCCTGCTGCCGACCGGCTCCAGCGACTACCACGGCAGCCGCAAGACCTGCGTCCTCGGCGAGTTCACGACCGACCCGGAGATCTACGGGGAGATCACGCGCCGCGCCACGGGCGCGTTCCCCGTTCCGGGCGCCGGCGGCTGCTGACAGGCGCTCGCACGCGCTCGTACGCGCTCGTACGCGCTCGTACGGACCCGGCGACCGCACCGGCGGCGTCCGTGCGCCCCTGCATCCGTGCCCACCGTGCACGGCACTTCTTCCTCCCCCTTCCTCTCGCTCACCCCCTCTGCAAGGCCTCACTGTGTTCGACTTCGCTGTCTTCGGTTCCCTCTTCCTCACGCTGTTCGTGATCATGGATCCGCCCGGCATCACGCCGATCTTCCTCGCCCTCACCTCGGGCCGTCCCGCCAAGGTCCAGCGCCGCATGGCCTGGCAGGCCGCGTCGGTCGCCTTCGGCGTGATCACCATCTTCGGGATCTGCGGCAAGCAGATCCTCAACTATCTGCACATCACCACGCCCGCCCTGATGATCGCGGGCGGTCTGCTCCTGCTGCTCGTCGCGCTGGACCTGCTCACGGGCAAGTCGGAGGAGCCGAAGCAGACGAAGGACGTCAACGTCGCGCTCGTCCCGCTGGGCATGCCGCTGCTGGCCGGCCCGGGTGCGATCGTCTCGGTGATCCTCGCCGTGCAGCGCGCGGACGGGCTCGCGGCGCAGGTATCGGTGTGGTGCGCGATCGCCGCGATCCACGTGGTGCTGTGGGTGGTGATGCGGAACTCGCTGCACATCATCCGGGTCATCAAGGACGGCGGCGTGGTGCTGGTCACCCGGCTCGCGGGCATGATGCTCTCCGCGCTGGCCGTGCAGCAGATCATCAACGGCATCACCCAGGTGATCGCCGGGCACCACTGACGCCCTCCTGGCGCAGGAAAGCCCCGCACGGCCGTTGCCGAGCGGGGCTTTTCGCGTGGGGGAGTCGCGCGTGCGCGTTACCGGGCCGTGGAGTCGGCCGGGCGGATGTAGATGCGCTGGCCCGTCGAGGCGGCCTGCTGCACGATCCGCTTGACGGATGCCGCGTCCACGACGGTGCTGTCCACGGCGGTGCCGTCGACGTCGTCCAGGCGCATGATTTCGAAGCGCATGGCTTCTCCCTTCGTTCGATCCTCCAGTGGAGAAACTGATGTCTGTGGCGCGTGCCGCGACGATGGGGCGCGCGCGTTCTCGATGGGTCCAACGTGCGGGGAGTCTGAAACATTCCCTACGCTAAGGAAATTTTTACCGTAAGTAATTACTGATGAAAGTCCAGAGCGTGCCGGAATGCGCAGGCCCGGAGCGAGTGGAACCCTGGAGATCCCGACCCCGGACTGAATCGAGGCGATCGGCCATGTCGGCTTCCGACCGCGCGGGGCCCGGGATGCCCTGCTGGGTGAGCCTGCTGACCGGTGACCTCGCCGCGGCCCAGCGGTTCTACACCGCCGTGCTCGGCTGGACCTTCCGGCTCGGCTCCCTCGGCGAGGACTTCTCCGTCGCGCTCGCGGGCGGCAAGCCGGTCGCCGGCGTGGGCGAGGTCGCCCGCCGCATGGGGGTCGCCGTCTCCTGGACCTGCTACTTCGCCGTCGACGACGCCGACCTCGTGGCCGCCCGGGTGCGCGAGCGCGGCGGCACCGTGGCCGTGGGCCCGCTGGCCGTCGGCCAGGGCCGCGCCGTGCTCGCCGCGGACCCGGCCGGGGCCGTCTTCGGCTTCTGGGAGGGCAAGGTCCTGCGCGGCTGGCACATCGGCAGCGGCGTGGCACCCGCCTGGCTCGAACTGCGCACCCGGGACGCCTTCGCCTCCGCCGTCTTCTACGGCGAGATCTTCGACTGGGACAACCGGCCGGACCTCTGCGAGGTCCGCTACGAGGACGAGGCCGTCATGGTGCGGGCCGGCAGCCGCACCGTCGCCTGCCTGCGCGGTGGCGCCATCGAGGCGGCACCCGACCCGCGCGTCAGGCCGCGCTGGCACGTCTACTTCCGCGTCGACGACGTCGAGAAGGCCGTCGAGGCGGCCCTCGCGAGCGGCGGCTCCGTCGCCTCGGAGCCCGGCGCCGGCTCCGGGCGCATCGGGCGCGAGGCGACGCTGTGCGACCCCGAGGGCGGGATGTTCACGGTGACCGAGAACGGGAACAGCGCGGACGCCTGACGAGACGTCAGGCCACCGTCCCCCAGAACCGCACGAGCGCCTCGGCCGTGGCCGCCGGGCGCTCGGCGTTGGGGGAGTGGCCCGCACCCTGGACGACGGTGCGCACCGCCGACAGCTCCTTCGCCATCGCGTCCATCAACGGCACCGGCCAGGCATAGTCCACCGACCCGGAGACGACGTGCTTGGGCAGCGGCACCCGGGCCAGCTCCGCCGTGCGGTCCGTTTCATCGATCAACTGGCGGCCAGTGGCCACGAGTTGCTCGGGAACGGTGTGCATCCAGCGCCGGTGCAGGAACTCGGCGAGCTCGGACGGGGCCTCCTCCTCGGGCACGTTGTCCGTCTCCGCGTCCTGGCGCTGCATCTCCTGCCAGACGCTCTCCATGTCCATGGCCGCCAGCGCGCCGACGAGCAGGCGCGTACGGGCCTGCTGCGACTCGGAGATGGCGGCCGGACCGCTGCTCATGACGGTCAGCGAGCGGAAGGCGGACGGCTCGGCCAGGACCGCCGCGCGGGCGATGAGCCCGCCGAGGGAGTGTCCGAGCAGGTGCACCGTCCCCGGTCCGCCGCCGAGCGCGGCGGCCTGCGCCAGCACGTCACGGGCCAACTCGTCCTGCGCGTAGGCACTTTCGTCGCGCGGCCCGGCGCTCTCGTGCTGGCCGCGTCCGTCGACGGCGACGGCGCGGTAACCGGCGGCGGCCAGCGGTTCGAGGAGCGCGATGAAGTCCTCCTTGCTGCCCGTGAAACCGGGGAGGAGGAGAACGGTGCCACGGGCTTCCGCGGCCGGGGGCCGCGCGTCGTGCACGGCGAACTCCCCACGGGAGGTGGCGAGCTGGTACGCACGGGCGCACGGGGGGAGGGCGAGGAAGGGGGGCCGGCTCATGGGGTTGAGACGCCTTGGGGCCGACCAGGGCCGCGGCGCCGAAGCCCAGCGCGATGGTCATCAGGTAGAAGGCGCCGATGATGCCGATGGCCCAGTTCACGGACG
>NZ_JBSFWU010000173.1:0-8811 GCF_053594995.1 Streptomyces sp. NPDC002536 | reverse complement strand
AGGTCCGCCGTCACCTGGTCCGAATGCGACTTGAACGAGTCGAACGCCTGCTTGCCCGCACCGTTGAACTTCCCCTCCAACGGCTGCGCCGCAGCGATCAACTGCCGGATCAAGCCGCCCAGGTCCTCACTCGAACCCCGCGTCTTGCCCACCAGGCCCGACAACGCCGTATTACCCATGTCGAACTTCACGAGCTCACCCCCGTCTTCCCCGTCATCTCAGTTGCTCATCGTCTCACGTGCGCCTCTCGGCGACTCGCACACATTTAGCAACATCAACAGCGCGAACGCCAAGCCCAGGCCGGGCCGACGGGCGGTCTGTTACGAGAACGTGCATGTCGTGACGCCGGCGGGACACCGGATACCCCTGTGCCGAATTTGGTCCACATATGTGCGCAGAAGTCTCCCGTAAGAGGGGAATTGGCTGGAGAATGGCAATTCACGGGGAGTCTGCCGATTCCCCGTACGAAGCCGTGAAACCGGCGAAACGGGGGAAACATGTGTGCAGAGGTGAGCGTTCTCGGTCTCGGGCCCATGGGAACGGCAGTGGCCGCTGCATTTCTCGGAGCCGGGCACCGGACGACCGTCTGGCACCGAACACCCGGTATGGCGGGGGAACTTGCGGCGCAGGGGGCCGTGGAGGCGGCCTCCGCCGGGGCGGCCGTGGCCGCGAGTCCGCTGGTCGTCGTCTGCGTGGCGCCGTGCGGGGCCGCCCGTGAGCTCCTGGACGCGGTGGGCGACGGGATCGCGGGACGTGCGCTCGTCGTCCTCACCCCCGGGTCGCCGGTCCATGCACGCGAGACGGCCGACCGGGCCGGGCAGCGCGGCGTCGGCGGATACCTCGACGGCGTGGTCATGGCGAGCCCGTCGGGCATCGGCGACCCCGGCTGTCTGATTCTCTGCAGCGGCACGCAGGCCGCCTTCGACAACCACCGCAAGACGCTCGCCGCCCTGGGCGAACCGTTCCATCTGGGGACCGACGCCGCGCTCGCGTCCGTGTACGAGACGGCGCTGCTCGGTCTGATGTCGGCCACGCTGACCGGCTGGCTGCACAGCGTGGCGCTCGTCGGTGCGGACGGGCCCGGCGGAAACGTCACGGCGACGGAGTTCACCGAGGTGGCCCGCCGGTGGCTGCGGACCGTCGGCGGGCTCATGGACGAGTACGCCCCGCAGATCGGCTCCGGGCACTGTCCGGCCGACGGCATTCCTCTGGAACGGCACCTCGCGATGGCGGACATCCTCGTCCACGCGAGCGAGCTCCGGGGCGTGGCGGCCGGCCTGCCGGAGCTGCTCAGGGAGCCGCTCGCGCGGGCGGTCGCGGCCGGGCACGGCGGCGAAGGCTACGCGCGGCTGGCCGGGTTCGTGGCGTCCGACGGGGAGGAGAGCGCCGCCACCGACCCCGCCACCGGCACCGGCCCCGTCACCGGCTGACGGCCGCGTCCGCCGCCTCCAGCCGGGCCGCCATGCCGTGCGGGCTGCCGGCCCAACCGCCCTCCTTGTACAGGAGTTCGTCACGGCCGAAGCGCCTGTCGCGGAAGGCCTCCAGCACGTCGGCGGCCCCGCGCAGGGTGCATTCCGTACGGCCGAGCAGTTCGCGTACGACCACGACCCCGCCCAGGCTGTGCACGCAACGGGCGGCGAACCACGCCTCGACGGCCTCCATGCCGCCCGCCGTGTGCTCCTCGCGCACGAGCTCCGTCGTGTCGTGGAAGGCGGCGGCCAGCCGGGCGTACAGCCCGTCCTCGGCGGGGGCGAAGACGGGGGCGAGGGCCATGACCAGGCGTGCTAGGTAGCCGCTGTCGGTGTCCGGGAGTTCGGGGTGGTCCTTGTGGAACTCGAACCAGTCGGCCTCGGCGGCCGAGTAGAGGATGTAGCCGAGGTCGGCGGGTTCGCCCGACTCCCTCAGGACCCGGTCCAGCAGCTCGTACGTCAGGTCCGTGCGCGCGCCCTCCGCGAGGAGCACCGCGTCGTAGAGGTCCTTGGCCTCGGGGTGCACGTCCGAGACCAGCCAGAGGATCTTCCAGGCGAGGGAGAGCGCGGGGCTCGCCGCCCTGAGGACCGCCGGGGCGCCGCCCGGCGCCGTTCTGGGGATCTCCGTCCGCACCGGCGGTTCGGGCAGGGGCTCGTTGAAGACGAAGTCGAGCTGGACCGTGCCCTGCGGGACGCCCTCCGCCGTGGCCGTCCAGGGCAGGACGAGACGGCGGCCGGGCACCCGGTCGTACGTCCAGATCTCGTCGCTCGCGGCGCCGGAGGCGTCGATGCGGACGGGGCCGGCCGACTCCTGCGAGAGCGCCTCGGCGGCGCGGGCGATGCCGGTGAACAGGGCGTCGGTGCGGGCGTCCGCGAGCTGCCACGTGTGCGGCACGACCACGAAGTCCAGGTCGCCGGGCTCGCGTGCCGCGTCGCCGAACCACGCCTTCAGCAGCACGCTGCCGCGCAGCACCAGGTGCTCGGCCCACTCGGAGCCGGCGACGGCCGCGAGGACGTGGTCCAGCGCGTGGCGGCGGGCCGCGTACCAGGCCGCTCCGGTGCCGGCGTCGGCGAACTGCGGCTCGCTGAGCCGCATGCCGCGCACGTGGTGACCGGCGGCCGGGTCGTGGGCGGGGCGCTGCGTGACGCCCTCGCCGGGCACGGGACGCAGGGTCTGCGGCAAGCCCCGTGCCGCGCGCGTCGCTTCGTCCGGTGGGGTCTGCGGGACGACCATGCCGGCGTCCCAGGGGCCGTGGCTGAAACGCTCCCACGGAGTTGCTGCCGTCATGCGTCCGTACCTTCTTCCTCTGCGATCCAGCCTGCGTCGAGTGACTCGTTGCTGTCGTGCACGACGAACTCCCGCTCGACGGAGACGATTTCATGGCCGGCGGCGCGGAGCGATGCCGCCAGGGCCTCCAGTCGCTCTCCTGCCGTGCAGCGGCCCACGAGCCTGCACCGCTGGGTGACGAACCGCTCCGTGCGGCCGTCCGCCCGTACGCGGCGGGCGTTGCGCGAGAGGTGTGCGGTGTGGGCGACGGCGAGTTCGGCGAGCGGGGCGGTGTCCGTGCCGGGGGCGAGGAGCAGCTTGATGTGGTGCTCGAAGTAGTGACGGGCGCCGAGCGCCACGGCCTCGCCGTCCGTCTCCGGCACACCGTCCGCCCACGGGGCGGCCTCGATCTTCGTCCGTACGATGTCGAACCCGGCGTTCCGCACGGCGCGTTCGGCGCTTGCGACGGCCTCCCGCACTGCGGGCAGCGCGCCGGAGCGGCGCAGGGTGAGCATGGGCTGGCTCGGGGTGCGCCCGCGCTCCAGCACGATGTGCGTGAACTTCAGCCCGTGCGCCGCCGCGTGGCGTTCGAGGGCGCTCGAACCGGCCGATGTGCCTGAGCGGACGGTGAGGTGGGCTTCGAAGTCGCCGGTGAAGGGCGGGGCGGTGCTGGATGTCACCGGGAAATGATCACATGTCGGGGGTTCCGGCCCGGAGGGCGGCGATCCTGTAGAGGTTGGTGAGGATGTCCGGTGCTCGGTCGAACTCTTCGTCGCTCAAGTCGAGCCCGATCACCGTGCGCACGTGTTCCCTGGCGGCGGTGATCCGGTCGTCATCCATCCGGTCGGGGTCCCGGGGACTCACCGGACGGGGATGCTTCCGACGAGCAGGAGCGTGACGGAGACGTTGACGCCGTCGATCTCGTACATCGCCCTGTACCTGCCGACGTGCAGCCGCCACGTGTCCGTACCTCCGAGCCGCACGGCCTCGGGCGGAGACGGGTTGCGGGCCAGGGAGTTGACCGCGTCGGCGAACGGCTTGACCGCGTCCCCGTCGCGCTTCCGCAGGGCACGCATCGAGCGGGCCGTGTTGTTGGCCCAGATCAGGGTGTACTTCACGAGGCCTTCGCGTCCAGCATGGCCATGACCTCGGCGTGCGTCATCGTGCGACCGTCGGACTCCTTGCGCGCCACCTCGATCAGGTGAAGGTCCGCAGCGTCCTCAAGCGCGGAACGGGCGGCTTCGTTGTCTCCTGCAGTGTCCACGACGGCCTGGCGCCACCAATCGTCCAGGAGGAGACGAGCCGCATCGGGGTCGTCGATTCCGCGCACGTCGTCCCAGAACTGCGTCTGGAGTTCCGGTCGCAGAGCGGCGGCGATGCCGCCGATGGTACGGGGGATGTCGGGCAGTTCCACGGGGCCCGGACCTTCCTCGTGGGGACGGGTGGCTTCCGGTGGAGACGATACCCACGCGACGGGACGCCCGCCGGGGAAACGCCCTCTAGTCCCGGCAGATCAGCAGCAGCGCCCTGTCGTCGTTGACGTCCTTCGCCACCGCCTCGATCAGGTGCCACGCCGCGCCGTGGAAGCCCGAGGTGACGTAGCGGTCGGCCTCGCCCGTGAGGCGGTCCATGCCTTCCGTCAGTTCGCGTTCCGACGTCTCGACCAGGCCGTCCGTGAAGAGCATCAGGACGTCGCCGCGGCGCAGCGTGCCGCGTACGGGCTCGAACTCGGCGCCGTCGTAGACGCCCAGGAGCGGGCCCTCGGCCGACTTCTCCTCCCAGCGGCCCGAGCCGGCGCTGAGGTGGAGGCCGGGGACGTGGCCCGCGGAGAAGAGGTCGTAGTCGCCGCTGTCCAGGTCCAGGACCAGGTGGACGGAGGTGGCGAAGCCCTCGTCCCAGTCCTGGCGGAGGAGGTAGCCGTTGGCGGCGTGGAGGAAGTCGTGCGGCGGGAGGGAGCCGAGCAGGCCGCCGAAGGCGCCGGAGAGGAGGAGGGCGCGGGAGGCCGCGTCCATGCCCTTGCCCGAGACGTCCGTGAGGACGACCTCCAGCGTGCGGCCGCCGTTGGTGCGGGCCGCGACGACGAAGTCGCCGGAGAAGGACTGGCCGCCCGCCGGGCGCAGCGCCATCTCGCGGTGCCAGCCGTGCGGGAGCTTCGGCAGCTTGCTCTGGACGCGGATGCGTTCGCGGAGGTCGAAGAGCATCGTGCCGCCGCGCCGCCACGGCACGCCGACGCGGCTGCGGAACTGCGCGATGAGCAGCCCGAAGAACGCGACCGCCGCCACGACGAGGATGGTGCCGGGGGTGACCCGCTCCGCGCCCTCCTCGTACGGGTCCAGGACCTGGGCCTCCGCGATCAGCGCGGCGGCCGCGGCGGAGTACAGGCCCAGCAGGCTCGCGGGGCGCAGCAGCAGGCCGCCGGCCACGATGGGGAGGACCAGGGCCGCGGGGGCGCACCAGTCGGGCTGGGCGATGGTGCCCAGGGCGAGGGCGGGCACGGACAGCAGCAGCGCGGTGAGGGCGACCCAGTCGGAGCCGTCGCCCCGGAAATAGTCGACGCCGGCCTTGCGCACGCTCGTGCGCGCCCGGTGCAGTGCTTTGCGCATCCGGGCCGTCGGGGTCTCCGCAGCGCCAGTCATTGCATCGGGACCCTATCCACCCATTCGGCGGTGCGTCGATTCACGCCGCGCCGGGACGGGCGCCGTGAGGGCGCCCGGGTGGCACCCGGAGAGCAACCTTATGCGTATCGATCCTTATCGATGCGCGGCACGGTCGGGTTTCCGTCTCGTCGGTAACGGCTGATGCGCGGTGGTGCCGGACGGGGGCGGGGGATGCGGGGGCCGCGTGCGCAGCGTGAGGCGTGCGCCGGTCGGCGCCCCCCTTTGTCCCGTCAGGCCTGCTGGCACTCCGGGCACCAGAAGAGGTTGCGGGCGGCGAGGTCCGCGGTGCGGATGGCGGTGCCGCAGATGTGGCAGGACTGGTGGGCCCGCCGGTAGACGTAGACCTCGCCGCCGTGGTCGTCCACGCGCGGCGGGCGGCCCATGGCCTCCGGCTCGTGCTCGGGACGGACGGTGTCGATCCGGTTGTTGCGCACGCCCTCGCGCATCAGGGCCACGAGGTCGTGCCAGATCGCGTCCCACTCGCGGCGGGTGAGATCGCGGCCCGCGCGGTACGGGTCGATGCCGTGCCGGAAGAGGACCTCGGCGCGGTAGACGTTGCCCACGCCCGCGACGATCTTCTGGTCCATCAGGAGCGCGGCGACGGTGGTGCGGCTGCGGGTGATCCTGTGGAAGGCCCGCTCGCCGTCGTCGCCCTCGCGGAGCGGGTCCGGGCCCAGCCGGTCGTGTATCGCCTGCTTCTCGGCCTCGGTGATCAGGGCGCAGGTGGTGGGGCCGCGGAGGTCCGCGTAGGCGGAGGCGCCGGCGAGGCGGAGCCGGACGGTGTCCGTGGGCGGGGGCGCCGGGGCGTCCCCGAACGTGTACTTGCCGAAGAGGCCCAAGTGGATGTGGACCCAGCCGGTTTCGGCGAAGCCGAGGAAGAGGTGCTTGCCGTGGGCTTCGGCCGTTGCCAGCACCTGACCGTCTATCAGGGCCGCGCTGTCCGTGAACTTGCCCTGGGGGCTGGTCACATGGACGGCCTCGCCCGCGAAGAGGGTGCGGTGGTCCAGGGCCAGGCGGTGGATCGTATGCCCTTCGGGCATGACTGGTCGTCCCTTCGGGCGGAGGGGTGTGGGGGGTGTGCCCCCCCCACACCTGAAAAGAAACCCCTCAGCCCTGCTGCGGGTGGTGGGCCGGGATCGCGGGGAGCTCGCCCGTCTCCTCGTACGCGCTCAGCATCTCGATGCGGCGCGTGTGACGCTCCTCACCCGAGTACGGCGTCGCCAGGAAGATCTCGACGAACTTCGTCGCCTCCTCCTGCGTGTGCATACGCCCACCCACGCTGATCACGTTCGCGTTGTTGTGCTCGCGGCCCAGCGCGGCCGTCTGCTCGCTCCAGGCCAGTGCGGCACGGACGCCCTTGACCTTGTTCGCGGCGATCTGCTCGCCGTTGCCGGAGCCGCCGATCACGATGCCGAGGCTGTCCGGGTCGGCGGCCGTCCTCTCCGCGGCGCGCAGGCAGAACGGCGGGTAGTCGTCCTGGGCGTCGTAGATGTGGGGACCGCAGTCGACGGGCTCGTGGCCGTGGGCCGTGAGCCATTCGACGAGGTGGTTCTTGAGTTCGTAGCCGGCGTGGTCGGAGCCGAGGTAGACGCGCATGGGTCCGAGTGTGGCACGGGGCGGGCCCGGCGCCCGCCACCGGGCGGACCGAAACGGGTACGGACGTGTACCGGGAGTGAAGACAACGATACGGATTCGGGTCTTCCTAAAAACACCTTTGAAAAGTTCTAATGCGGGAACTCGCAACCCGAGTACCGAAGGAAACAACCCGAAGGAACTTCCACATGAGCGCGACACCGCCGACGATGACAAAGGGGTCGACGACCGGCGATCCCGGCCGCGAACCGGCGTCCGGCGAGGCCGGACTCAAGGCCGGCCTCAAGAACCGCCACCTGTCCATGATCGCCATCGGTGGTGTCATCGGTGCCGGCCTCTTCGTGGGTTCCGCGTCCGGCATCGCCGCCGCCGGCCCCGGCATCCTGATCTCCTATGCACTCGTCGGCGCGATGGTCGTCTTCGTGATGCGCATGCTGGGCGAGATGGCCGCGGCCAACCCGACCTCCGGCTCCTTCTCCGCCTACGCGGACCGGGCGCTGGGCCGCTGGGCCGGTTTCACCATCGGCTGGCTGTACTGGTTCTTCTGGGTCGTGGTGCTGGCCGTCGAGGCGACCGCGGGCGCGAAGATCCTCGCGGGCTGGGTCCCGGCCGTCCCGCAGTGGGCCTGGGCTCTGATCGTGATGGTCGTCCTGACCGCGACCAACCTCGCCTCGGTGAGCTCCTACGGCGAGTTCGAGTTCTGGTTCGCCGGCATCAAGGTCGTCGCCATCGGCGCCTTCGTGGTCATCGGTCTGCTGGCCGTCTTCGGCGTGCTGCCCGGTTCGCACAACGACACTTCAGGGTTCTCCAATCTCACCGCGCACGGGGGCTTCCTGCCGAACGGCCCCGGCGCGATCCTCACCGGTGTCCTGATGGTCGTCTTCTCCTTCATGGGCAGCGAGATCGTCACCCTCGCCGCCGGTGAGTCCGAGGACCCGCAGCGTGCGGTGACCAAGGCCACCAACAGCGTCATCTGGCGCATCGGCGTCTTCTACCTGGGCTCGATCCTGGTGGTCGTCTCCCTGCTGCCGTGGGACTCCGCGGAGATCGCCAAGAAGGGCAGCTACGTCGCCGCCCTCGACTCCATCGGCATCCCGCACGCCGGCCAGATCATGAACGTCATCGTGCTGACCGCCGTGCTCTCCTGCCTCAACTCCGGCCTCTACACGGCCTCCCGCATGGCCTTCTCCCTCGGCCAGCGCGGCGATGCGCCGAAGGTCTTCGCCCGGGTCAACCGCAAGAACGGTGTTCCGCAGGCCGCGATCCTGGGGTCGGTCGTCTTCGGCTTCCTCTCGGTCGTCTTCAACTACGTGTGGCCGGACACCGTCTTCAAGTTCCTGCTGAACTCGTCCGGTGCCATCGCCCTGTTCGTCTGGCTGGTCATCTGCGTCACGCAGCTGAAGATGCGCGGCATCATCCTGCGCGAGATGCCGGAGAAGCTGGTCGTGCGGATGTGGGCCTTCCCGTACCTGACGTACGCGACCATCGCCATGATCCTCTTCGTGCTCGGCTACATGGTCGTCGACGGCGGGGACAACCGCGACCAGGTGCTGCTGTCGACCCTGGTGGGCGCGATCGTGCTCGTCCTCGGCATCGTCCTCGGGCGGCGGCACGACGCGCGCGCGTCCGTCGAGCGGTAGGCGGTTCCGCCGCCGGCCCGGGCCCGCACCCCGTTCAGGGGTGCGGGCCCGGGCGTGTTCGGCCCCGTCAGGGGCGCGGGGAACTGCGCGATCAGCCACGATGCTCCCGCAGTCGAGGTACTCGGGGCTGCGCCCCGGACCCCTGGGGTGGTGCGTCGGCTGAGGGCCGGTGGGGGCTGGTCGCG
>NZ_JBSFWU010000172.1:0-8992 GCF_053594995.1 Streptomyces sp. NPDC002536 | reverse complement strand
GCGCGATGAGCAGGAAGCTCACCGGCCATTCCTCGGGGGTGAGCGGTTCGAGCGTCGGCTGCGGGCCGGTGGGGGCTGGTCGCGCAGTTCCCCGCGCCCCTGACGGGGCGCGCCCACGCGGCGGAGCCGCATATCGAACGGAGCCCCGCGCCCCTGACGGGGCGCGCCTCCTGCGGAGCGCTACAGCACCTTCGACAGGAACGACTTCGTCCGCTCGTGCTGCGGATTCGTCAGTACCTCCCGCGGCGCGCCCGACTCCACGACCACGCCGTCGTCCATGAAGACGACCGAGTCCCCGACCTCGCGGGCGAAGCCCATCTCGTGGGTGACCACGATCATCGTCATGCCGTCCTCGGCGAGGCCCCGCATGACGTCCAGTACGTCGCCCACCAGCTCCGGGTCCAGGGCCGAGGTCGGCTCGTCGAAGAGCATCAGCTTCGGTTCCATCGCCAGCGCCCGTGCGATGGCGACGCGTTGCTGCTGGCCGCCGGAGAGCTGCGAGGGGTAGTTGCCGGCCTTGTCGGCGAGGCCGACCCGGTCCAGCAGCTTCATCGCCCGTTCCCGGGCGACCGACTTGGTCTCGCCCTTGACCTGGACGGGGGCCTCCATGACGTTGGCCAGTGCGGTCATGTGCGGGAAGAGGTTGAAGCGCTGGAACACCATGCCGATGTCCCGGCGGTTCTGGGCGACTTCGCTGTCCTTGAGCTCGTAGAGCCGGTCGCCCTTCTGCCGGTAGCCGACGAGCTCGCCGTCGACGTACAGCCGGCCGGCGTTGATCTTCTCCAGGTGGTTGATGCACCGCAGGAAGGTCGACTTGCCGGAACCCGAGGGGCCGATGAGGCAGAACACCTCGCGCGGCGCGACCTCCAGGTCGATGCCCTTGAGGACCTGTGTGGCGCCGTAGGACTTGTGGACGCCCTCGGCCTTGACCATGGCGCTCATGCGCTGACGCCTCCCTTGGTGCGGTCGGTACGGCTGCCCAGACTGGCCAGGTTCGCCCTGATCTTCTGCCAGGGCGTGAGCGGCAGGCTGCGCAGCGAGCCGCGTGCGTAGTACCGCTCCAGGTAGAACTGCCCGACGCTGAAGACGCTGGTGAGGATCAGGTACCAGGTGGCGGCGAGGAACAGCATCTCCACCGTGGCACCGGTGGTCTGCCCGATGTCGGAGGTGGAGCGCAGCAGTTCCAGGTACTGCGCGGCGCTCGCGGCCAGCGACGAGGTCTTGAGCATGTTGATGAACTCGTTGCCCGTCGGCGGCACGATCACGCGCATGGCCTGCGGCAGCACGATCCGGCGGAGCGTCCTGCCCTGGCTCATGCCGAGCGCGTGCGCGGCCTCGGTCTGGCCCTCGTCGACCGACTGGATGCCGGCCCGGACGATCTCGGACATGTACGCGGCCTCGTTGAGCCCGAGACCCAGCAGCGCGGCCATGAACGGCGTCATGAACGAGCTCATGTAGTCACGGTAGATCGGGCCGAGGTTGATCTCCGGGAAGATCAGCGCGAGGTTGAACCACAGCAGCAGCTGGACGTAGACCGGGGTGCCCCGGAAGAACCAGATGTAGAGCCAGGAGACGGAGGACGTCACCGGGTTCTTGGACAGCCGCATCACGGCCAGCACGATGCCGAGGACGAGGCCCAGCAGCATGGCGAGGATCGAGATGAGGACGGTCTTGCCGAGGCCGGAGACGACGGAGGAGTCGAAGAGGTAGTCGGGAATGGCGCCGTAGTGAACGTTTGCGGAGGCGAAGGCGTTGACCAGCAGCCCCAGCAGAACGATCACGACGGCGGCGGCTATCCAACGCCCGTAGTGCCGCACGGGGATGGCCCGGATGGCCTCGGGCTCGACGGCCGTGGTCGCCGCATCCGTCGCCGCACCCTTGGGTGCGTCGTCCGGCTTCTCCTTCTCCGGCTTCCCTGGAGAGTCAGTCATGGATATGACCTTTCAGCGGTCAGTACGAGGGAAAGGAAGGTCAGGAACCGCCGTTGATCTTGGGTTCCTTGATCGTTCCGGCCTCAACACCCCAGGTCTTCATGACCTTTGCATAGTCGCCGTTCTTGATGATCGCGTCCATCGCCTCCTTCAGGGCGTCGCGCAGCTGCGTGTTGCCCTTGGCGACGGCGATGCCGTACGGAGCGGCCTCCACCTGGTCGCCGACGATCTCGAAGTCGTTGCCGCCGCCGGAGGTCTTGACCGCGTAGGCCGCGACCGGGAAGTCGCTGGAGACGGCGTCCACGCCACCGGCCTTCAGCCGCGTCTGGGCCTCCAGGTCGGTGTCGAAGGCCTCGATGCCGATCTTGCCCTTGTCCGCCTTCTCGCACTTGTCCGACTCGGACTTGGCCATGTCGTCCGAGACGGTGCCGCGCTGCACGGCGATCTTCTTGCCGCAGAGGTCGTCCCAGGACTTGATGTCCTTGGTGTCGCCCTTCTTCGTGTAGATCGACACGCCCGCGGTGAAGTAGTCGACGAAATCGACGCCTTCGCCCACCTTCTTCTGGGTCTTGGAGTCGACGCCCTCCTGCCGGTCCTTGGTGTCGGTCATGGCGGACATCGCCATGTCGTAGCGCTTGGAGCGCAGACCGGTCAGCAGCGTGTCGAACGTGCCGTTGTTGAACTCGAAGGTCACGCCGAGCTGCTTGCCGAGCGCGGCGGCGATGTCCGGGTCGATGCCGACGGTCTTGCCGTCCTTCTTGAACTCGACCGGCGGGTAGGCGATGTCGGAGCCGACCTTGATGACACCGGCGTCCTGGACGGACTTGGGGAGCTTGGCGAAGAGCGGCGCCGAGGAGGCCTTGCCGGTGGCCTCTCCGCCACCGTGGCCGGACTTGTCGCGCTGGTCGCCGCAGCCGGTCAGCAGCAGGGCGCCGGCGACCGCGATCGCGCCGGCCGCGGCCAAGCGACTCCTGGCGGCAACCGTGCGAGGGGTGGTGCTTGCGGTCATTGCTGGTTCCTCCTGCGGGTGAGGGGATCGCCGACTGGTCAACACTGCATGTGGTTCACAAGCGGTAACGCGTTACCCGGGGTGCACAGGGGTACCGAAGAGGCCCGGCGCACCTGCTGTGCGGTCGCAACCTCGTGCGGTCTGCGCATCTTGCCATCCGGAGTGCCCCATTCGGGGGCCCAGCTATATCAAAATCGGATAACGGGCCGTCCGCATGCGCTACTGGTCGGTAAGGAACCGGTCGCACTTGGCATGTTTTTGTCATGAGGATTCGCCCATACCCGCAGAACGCCCGGGAACTCGCTCGTCTGCCGTCCTGCTCATCCGGTAGAAAGGCCGGGGACCCCTCACCCGGGGCTCGGGGCGCGCCGTTGCAGCGCGCGCCCGGCGTCCGTACCACCCCTGTCACGGACGCGGCGTCCCACCCGCCCCGTATCCCGGGGCGGCTACCCTCGACAGCAGTTACGACAAAGGGGTCAACAACAGTGTCAGCGGAGATTGTGAATCCTCGGAGCGACAGCGGCCGGCAGGACGGAGACGCTCACGGCGAGCTCTTCGACCCGGCCTTCGCGCTGCACCGTGGCGGCAAGATGGAGATCCGGGCGACGGTCCCGGTCCGGGACCGGGACGACCTGTCCCTCGCCTACACGCCCGGCGTGGCCAAGGTGTGCAGCGCGATCGCCGAGCAGCCCGAGCTCGTCCACGACTACACCTGGAAGTCCCAGGTCGTCGCCGTGGTGACGGACGGCAGCGCGGTGCTGGGCCTGGGGGACATCGGTCCCGAGGCGTCGCTGCCCGTCATGGAGGGCAAGGCCATCCTCTTCAAGCAGTTCGGCGGCGTCGACGCGGTGCCGCTCGCGCTCGACTGCCGCGAGGTCGACGAACTCGTCGACACCGTCGCCCGGCTCGCGCCCTCCTTCGGTGGCATCAACCTGGAGGACATCTCGGCGCCGCGCTGCTTCGAGGTCGAGCGCCGGCTCCAGGAACGCCTGAACATTCCCGTGTTCCACGACGACCAGCACGGCACCGCCGTCGTCACCCTCGCCGCCCTGCGCAACGCGGCCCGCCTCACCGGCCGCGAGCTCGGCGACCTGCGCACCGTCATCTCCGGCGCGGGCGCGGCCGGCGTGGCCATCGCCCGCATCCTGGTCGAGGCCGGCATCGGCGACGTCGCCGTGTGCGACCGCAAGGGCATCGTCTCCCGGGACCGCGAGGACCTCACCGACGTCAAGCGCGAGCTGGCCGGCTTCACCAACAGGTCCGGAATCTCCGGCACGTTGGAGACGGCGCTCGACGGCGCGGACGTCTTCATCGGCGTCTCCGGCGGCACGGTCCCGGAGAGCGCCGTGGCCACGATGGCCGACGACGCGCTCATCTTCGCTATGGCCAACCCCAATCCGGAGATCCACCCGGACGTCGCCCACAAGTACGCGGCCGTGGTCGCGACGGGCCGCAGCGACTACCCGAACCAGATCAACAACGTCCTCGCCTTCCCCGGCATCTTCGCCGGTGCGCTCCAGGTGCGGGCCACGCGCATCACCGAGGGCATGAAGCTGGCGGCGGCCGAGGCGCTGGCCGCCGTGGTGGCCGACGAGCTCAGTGCGGAGTGCGTGATTCCGTCGCCGTTCGACCCGCGGGTCGCGCCGGCCGTCACGGCAGCCGTGGCGCTTGCCGCGCGGAAGGACGGGGTTGCCGGGCGCTAGGTCGCCGGATTGCGGCTGTTCTTCGGCTGCGGGTTCGCTGTGCTTGATCGCGCCGTTCCCCGCGCCCCTTTTCGGGGCGCGGGGAACTTTCGGACGCGGCGCGTGTCACACCCGTCCACGGTTCCGCCGCGGACGCGCACCCCGCTAGGTTCGGATCATGTTCGCCGCCTATGCCGCACGCATCGACCGTGACCAGCCGCTGAACGGCCTCGAGTTGGGGGAGCGCCCCGAGCCCGAGGTGCGGCCCGGCTGGACGACCGTCACCGTCAAGGCCGCCTCCCTCAACCACCACGACCTGTGGTCGCTGCGCGGTGTGGGCCTGCCCGAGAAGGCCCTGCCCATGATCCTCGGCTGTGACGCGGCCGGGATCGACGAGGACGGCAACGAGGTCGTCCTGCACTCCGTCATCGGCCAGACCGGCCACGGCGTGGGCCCGGACGAGCCCCGCTCGATCCTCACCGAGCGCTATCAGGGCACGTTCGCCGAACGGGTCTCCGTGCCGGCCTGGAATGTGCTGCCGAAGCCGAAGGAGCTGTCCTTCGAGGAGGCGGCCTGCCTGCCGACCGCGTGGCTGACCGCCTACCGGATGCTGTTCACCAACGCGGGCGTGCGGCCGGGCCAGAGCGTCCTGGTGCAGGGCGCCGGAGGCGGCGTGGCCACGGCGGCCATCGCACTGGGCGCGGCCGCCGGGCTGCGGGTCTATGCGACGAGCCGCGACGCGGCCAAGCGGGCGCGCGCCCTGGAGCTGGGCGCGGTCGGGGCGTTCGAGGCGGGCGCGCGGCTGCCGCAGCGCGTGGACGCGGTCATCGAGACGGTGGGCGCGGCGACGTGGTCGCACTCGGTCAAGTCCCTCAAGCCCGGCGGCACGTTGGTGATCTCGGGCGCGACCAGCGGGCCCAACCCGCCCGCGGCCGAGCTGACCCGGATCTTCTTCCTGGAGCTGAAGGTCGTCGGCTCGACGATGGGCACGAAGGAGGAACTGGCGGACCTGCTGGCCTTCTGCGCGGCGACCGGGGTCCGGCCGGTGATCGACTCGGTCCTGCCGCTTGACCGGGCGCGGGAGGGTTTCGCGAAGATGGAGGGCGGAGACCTGTTCGGGAAGGTGGTCCTGACCGTCTGAACCGCGCCCCGTAGGGGCGCGGGGAACTGCGCGACCAGCCACGGACGGCCCGCAGTTGCCCGCGAAGGGCTGAGGAGGTGCCGGTGTGCACAGACCAAGGCTCGTCCTGACGGCGACGGTACTGGCCATGCTCCTGGCCCTGACGGCGGCCCGGCCCCCGGCCGCGCCGCCGCCCGTTCCGCGCCTCACCGACGCACACCACCACCCCCTCGCCCTGCGCGGCTGGAACGTCGAGGACAAGACCCACCGTGGCCCCGACGCCCTCCGGGACATCACGGAACGTCATTTCCGCGACCTTTCCGCGCGCGGATTCAACCTCGTTCGCCTGCTGGTCTTCTGGGACGACCTGGAACCGGCCCCGGGGCAATACAGCGAGCGATATCTCGCTCGTATCGAGCGCATTCTGGACTGGTCCGCCCGGTATCGCCTCCATGTGGTGCTGGATGCCCATCAGGACGTCTACGGACCCGCTTTCGGCGGCCCCCGCGGCATTCCCGAATGGGCCACGCGCACGGACGGCCTGCCGTATACGCCGCATCCCGGCGACTGGTTCTCCGAGTACTACGAGCCCGCGGTGCAGGCCGCGTTCGAGCACCTTTACCAGGATGCCGATCTGCGGAATGCGCAGGCGCGCATGTGGCAGGTGCTGGCGGGGCGATTCGCGCGGCACCCGGCGGTTCTCGGCTACGACCTGATGAACGAGCCGATGGGGAAACTGCGCCCGGGCGAGGACCTCCCCGCGGCGGCGCGCCGGATCGAGGCCACGCAGCTGACGCCGATGTACGGGCGCATCGCCGAGGCGGTCCGCCGGGTGGACCGGGAGCACTGGCTGTTCGTGGAGCCGACCCCCGCCGCCGGCGAGGGCCTGCCCACCGGGCTCGGCCGGATCGCCGACCCGAAGGTGGTGTACGCGCCGCACCTGTACGACGCGGCGATGGAGGCAGGACGGGACTACGACCCCGCCTCCGGCTGGCTCGCGCGGTACGAGACCGCGGTGGTCCGGTACGGGCGGGAGCACCGGGTCCCCGTCGTGGTGGGCGAATGGGGCTCGCCCCGCAGCGAGTTGCCGCACATGCGGCGGTTCTACCGCGATGCGCTGACGTCGATGCAGCGGTACGCCTCCGGCTGGGCGAGCTACACGTGGTGCTACGGGGCCGGGTACTGCGCGGTCGACGCCGCGGGCCGGTTCCTGCCGAACAAGGAGCTCACCGCCCGCCGGTTCACTCCTTCCCGCCCCGCCCCTGGCTGAGCACGGCGCCGATCCCGGCCGCCGCCTCCGCCAAGTGTGCGCGCACCTCGGCGAGTTGATCGGACGTCACCCCGTGGTCCCGGGCGGTGTCCCGCACCTCGTCGCGGAACCGGTCCAGCAGGCGCTCGAGTTCGCGGCCGGCGTCCTTCCACGCCTGCCGGGCGCGCCGGCTCTCCTCCTTGGCCCGCCGGGCCTGCTCCTTCCACTCGTCCTTCGCGCGCCGCAACTCCTCCTTGGCACCGGCGAAGTAGTCGGAGATCGCCTCCCCGCCGCCCGCACCGCTGCCCGAGCGGGACCGCAGCGCGGCCTCGCGCATCTCGCGCCGCAGGTCCCCGGCCGCGCCGCGGACGTCCTCGCGGATGTCCGCGGCCAGCGCGGCGACGGATTCGCGGATCTCCAGCTCCAGCTCGGCCAGTTCGCCCTGCCGGTCGGCGAGTTCGGCGCGCCCGGCGTCCGTGATGGAGTAGACCTTGCGGCCGCCTTCCGTCGCGTGCGTGACGAGCCCCTCGGTCTCCAGCTTGGCCAGCCGCGGGTACACCGTGCCGGCCGACGGCGCGTAGAGCCCCTGGAAGCGCTCCTCCAACTGCCGGATGATCTCGTACCCGTGGCGCGGCGCCTCGTCGAGGAGCCCCAGCAGGTAGAGCCGCAGCCGGCCGTGGGCGAAGACGGGGGCCATCAGAGCACCTTCCCTTCCGCCGGGCCCGGGCCCGGTTCCGTGGAATCCGCCGGCCGCCGCAGCAGGGCCACGGCCCCGGACACGGTGGTGATCTTCAGGCGGCCGTTCCCCGTCCCCAGCCGTCCGGTGATGCGCTTGGCACCCCACTGCCCGCCGACCCGCAGGTCCTCGAAGGCGCAGGAGACCGGGCCGCTGGCCGTGTTGGCCTCGACCTCGGCGTCGACGGGGTGCGGCAGCCGGATCGCGATCTCGCCGGAGACGCTGGTGAGCGTGAGCGAGGGGTTCGTCCCGGCGGTGCCGGAGAGGTCGATGAGCATGTCGCCGCTGACGGAGTCGGCCTTGACCGTGCCGCCCTCGGTCTCGATCAGCGTGAGGTCGCCGGAGACGGAGTTGAAGCGGAGCTCGCCGCCGAGCGACTGGGCCTCCAGCCGGCCGGACACCGTGTCGGCCCGGACCGTGCCCGTCAGGCCGACGAGGGTGGCCTCGCCGGAGACCGTGGCGATCTTGGCGTCGCCGGCGGTGCGGGAGACGACGGCGCCCGCGGAGACGGTGCCGACGTCGACGGGCGTGGCCGTCGGAACGGTGAGCGTGACGGTGACCCTGCGGTGCCGCTCCTTGGGGTCGAACCACTTGAGGAAGCCCGTCCAGGGCACGTCGTCATACGTGACGGTGAGCGTGCCGCTCGTGTGGGTGACGGCGAGCGGGGGACCCTCGATCTCCGTCAGCTCCAGCCGGGCGGGCCCGGTGTCCGTGCCGACGACATTGACCGTGCCGCCCACGATGCGCACCTTCAGGGCCATGACCGGCTCGTCGAAGGTGAGCTTCTGTGGCGCGGCCAGTGACCACTTCGACTGGGTGGGCATTCCGGGCCTCCTCTGACCGACAACGCAACATATCGCGTCTTGTAAGACACGATATATCGCGGTCACTGGAAGTCAAGTGCCGCCCCCGTGGCTTAGCGTTGACGCATGTCCGCAACTGATCACAGCCGGGCGGCGGGGGTTCTGCTGCTCTGCCGGGCCGAGCCCGACCGCGTCCGTCCTTCCGCGCAGCTCCTGCGCGAACCGCTCCTCCTGGCCCCGGCGGGCGAGGGGTGGAGCGTGCTGGTGCCGGGGGAGGAGGCCTGGCGCGAGGAGGGCTCGCAGATCGCCGCCATGACGGCGGACTGGGCGCACGCGCTGACCGTCGCCGAGACCTGGCCGGCGGTCGGGCTCGTGCTCGAGCAGGGTGGTGATGCTGACGCCCAGTGCGTCCGCGAGCTTGACCGTGGTGCCGACGCTGGGGTTCGTCCGGGCCTGCTCGAT
>NZ_JBSFWU010000171.1:0-8997 GCF_053594995.1 Streptomyces sp. NPDC002536 | reverse complement strand
CCAACAACCGTGGTCCGGCACCTACTTCGCCGGCACCGTCGCCGGCGCACCGCTCTCGATCGTCAGGCAGTACATCGAGCAGCAGAACCGGCCCGTGTGAAGTCTTGTCCGGCTCCGCCGGAACGCCACCGCGACGCTCCACGCCGCCACAGCAACATCCGCTTCGCCACCGGTCTGAAGACCGGTGCACTGCGGACGAATCCCGATAGCCCGCCGAGTGCGCAGCGCACCTTCCCGGCAAGGGCCTGTCCGGCCGGCCCCGGTGGCGGTCCGGTTCCGGCTCAGCTCAGCGCGGTCGTTGCGTACGCCTCGACGGCATCCCGCTGGTAGGCGGCCAGGCCCGGCGCGATCGCCTCGTACGCCGCGCGCCACGACGCGTTCTCCACGCAGGAGCACCCCATCGCCCGGAACTCCTCGACGGAGACAGCACGCAGGTCGGTCAGCGCCTGGTACCGGGCCGCGACCTCCGCCCGCACCTCGTCGGCGTCGGCGGGCAGGCCGGCGGCCATGAGCTCGGCCAGCCGGATCATCTGCGCGGTCCGCCGGCGGTGCCCCGCTTCGATCTCCTCCTCGGTCATCGCGGCGGCGCGCTGCCGGACCACCTCGGCGTGCTCGGGGAAGTCGCGCAGAGTCTCCCCGTACATGGCGGGCCGGACGCCTTCGAAAAGGTTCTCCGGTCGGTTGATGCTGATCATGGGTCCACCGTCCTTTCCGGACTGTTCCAGTGCGGCGATCGTGCGGGAGACGGTGCGGACCAGCACGTCGAGGCGGTCCCGCTCGGCGAGCAGCCGGCTGCGGTGTCCGCGCAGGGCTTCCAGCTCGTCGACCTGTTCGGCCAGGATCCGGCCGATCTCGGGCAGCCCCACACCGAGCTCCCGCAGGACGAGGATCTGCTGCAGCCGCAGCAACTGCCACTCCTCGTAGTAGCGGTGCCCGTTGGTGCCGGTCCACGCCGGCGGCAGCAGCCCGATCTCGTCGTAGTGCCGCAGCGTCCGGGCCGTCACACCCGACATCCGCGCGACCTCCGCGATCGGCCACCCCATCGCCGCCTCCTCACCCTTCGCTCCTCGCGAACGATCCACCGGGCCGGTTCTCCGGCCCTGTTCAGGACGGTAGAGGCTGCCGCAGCGGCAACTTCAACCCCGGCCTGGCCGCGGCAGCAGCACCGCCGCACCCAGCGCCGTGATCGCCAGCAGGCATGCGGCAAGCAGCATGCTCTCCCCCATGCCCCGCGCGAAGCCCCCGGCGAGGAGCGCGCCGAAGACGGCGATGCTGAGTGCCCCGCCCGTCTGGCGGCTGGTGTTGAGCAGGGCGGCTGCCGTACCGGCCCGTTCGGCGGCGACGCTGTCGAGGATCAGGGAGGTCAGCGCCGGCATGGCGAGGGAGCCGCCGACGCCCAGCGGGATCATCAGCAGGGCGGTCGCCCACGCAGGTGTTCCGGTGTGGACGGCGAGCAGCCCGGTGCAGGCGAGCACGCCGGTCAGCAGGCCGGTGACGACCACCGCCCGCGGGCCGTAGCGGGAAACCGCCCGCGGCGAGAGGTAGTTGAAATTGACGGTGACCGCCGCCATCGGCACGAACATCAGCCCGGCCGACAGCGCCGACTGTCCCCGCTGCTCCTGGAAGAAGAGGCTCAGGACGAACACCACACCGTAGAAGGCGGCGTTGACGGAGAAGCCCGCGACGACCGGCACGGTGACGCCGCGCTGCCGGAACAGCTCCAGCGGCAGCATCGGCGTGCGCCGCCGCGCCTCGACGGCCACGAACGCGGCCCCGGATGCCACCGCGACCCCGGCCGCGGCGAGCACGGCGCCGGTGAGCCCGTCGCGCCCGCCCTCGATCACGGCAAAGGTCAGGGCGGCCAGCGCCAGTACCGCCGTCAGCTGCCCCGGCAGGTCGAACGCGGCCGCGCGGCGCGGGGAGCGCGGCGCCCGCAGCAGGAACAGGAAACCGGCAAGTCCGGCAGGCGCGTTGAGGCAGAACACGGCGCGCCAGCTCCACTCGGTGGTGAGCAGCCCGCCCAGGACGGGCCCCGCGGCGATGGCCACCGCGCCGCCGACCGTCCACAGGGCGATGCCGCGCGCCCGGGCGGCCGGATCGGGGAACGCCTGCCGGATCAGCGCCAGTGAGGCGGGCACCATCACCGCTGCCGCGCTCCCCTGCACCACGCGCGCCGCCGTCAGCGCCCCGAGCGTCGGTGCCGCCCCGCAGGCCAGCGAGGCGAGGGTGAAGACGCCGAGTCCCCAACCGTAGGCGCGCCGCGCGCCGACCGCGTCCGAGAGGGCGCCTGCGGAGAGCATCAGCGCCGCGAACATCAGCGTGTAGCTGTCGACGACCCATTGGAGCCCGGACATCGAGCCGCCGAGCTGCCCCCGCATGGCGGGCAGCGCGACGTTGACGCCGGAGACGTCGACCGTGATCACGAAGAAGCCGAGGACGGCGGCGACGAGAGCGGCGGTGGCAGAGCCCGACCGCCCCGGCCCGCCCCGGGTGTCCCCCTTCGCCCCGGCTCCCGTACCCGTCCCGGTCCGAGCCGTCGCGCTCATCGTGCACTGTCCCTCACTGCGCTGCCCCTTCCCGTCCTGTCGGATACAGATGGCAGTGTGCTCGGCGTGCGCGGCCCCCGACAGACCGGACCGTGCGGGGGAGCACGGTGCCTGGCCCTGGTACGGCCTCCCTGCGCCCGTACTCCTTTGCGAGAATGACCGGATGAGCGAAGGCACGGAACTGGGCCGCTTCCTCCGCGCCCGTCGCGGACAGGTCCGCCCGCAGGACGTGGGCCTGCCCGCCGGCACCGGCATCCGCCGCACTCCGGGGCTGCGCCGCGAGGAGTTGGCCACGCTGGCCGGGGTCAGCGTGGACTACTACACGCGGCTGGAGCGCGGTCGCGAGACCCGGCCCTCGCCCGCCGTCGTCGCCGCGCTCGGCGAGGTGCTCCAGCTCTCCTCCGATGCGCTGCGCCGGCTGCACGAGCTGGTGGCGCTCGCCGCGGGCCGGTCGCCGACTCCGTGCCGGGGCCCGGCGCGTACGGTGCGGGAGTCGGTCCGCACCATGCTGGAGATGCTGCGCCCCTCACCGGCGTACGTCGTCAGCCGTACCAACGACCTGCTGGCCGCCAACCGGCCCGGCCTGCGTCTCCACCCGGGCATCACGGACTGGCCGCCGGAGCGCCGCAACATCACCCGCTACGTGTTCCTGCACCCCATGGGCCGCAGGCTGTACCGCGACTGGGAGAAGATGGCGGCGTACAGCGCGGCCCACCTGCGGGCGATGGCGGGCGCCGATCCGGACGCGCCGGAGCTTGCTCAGCTCGTCGGTGAACTCGTGGTGAAGAGCCCGGAGTTCGCCCGGCTGTGGGAGCGGTACGACGTCAAGGCGCGCGGCGGGGGCCGGAAGCACTTCCAGCACCCGGAGGTCGGCTCGATGTGCCTCGGCTTCGAGGTGATGACGATCTCCCGCACGGGCGGCCAGCGCCTCGTCACCTATCAGGCGCCGCCCGGCACCCCGGACCACGACGCGATGCTGCTGCTCGACATGGCCAGCCCCCGGGAGGCGGCGCTCCCGGAGGGGGCCGAGCGGTAGGGCGTGTCCGACAGGTCGCCGCCCCGTAAGGGGCGCGGGGAACTGCGCGACAAGCCACGGACGGCCTGCAGCCGATGCACCTCCCGGGGGGCCGGGGCAAAGCCACGTGTCTGACCACGTGCGACGGGGTTCTGAGTCACCCCCGGGCCCTCCGTGGCAAGAGGGCGTGACCGGACAAGCGGGCCGGCCCCGGTAGCCGACTTCCCGCCAACCGCCGCCGATCCCGCCTCACTTCCCGGGCTCCTGGGCATGATCATTTCCATGTCCGACTCCCGAACCGACGACCTGGCCCTGTCCGCCCCCGGCGGCCCTTCCGCTGCGCCCGAACCACCGCCCTACCGGTGGCGTTGGGTCGCGCTGTGGGTGCTCCTCGCCGGGGAGACGATGGACATGCTGGACTCCCTGGTGGCCTCGATCGCGGCGCCATCGATCCGTTCCGAGCTGGGCGGCGGGGCCGGTGTCACCCAGTGGCTGGGGGCCGCCTATGCACTCGCCATGGCGGTCGGGCTGATCACGGGCGGGCGGCTGGGGGACGTCCTGGGGCGTCGACGGGCGTTCCTGATCGGTGCGTCGGGGTTCACCGGCGCCTCGCTGCTGTGCGCGGCGGCCATGTCGCCGGGATTCCTGATCGCGGCGCGGGGGCTGCAGGGGCTGTTCGGGGCGGTGATGATCCCGCAGGGGCTCGGCCTCATCAAGGAGATGTTCCGCGGCAGGGAACTCGGCAGGGCCATGGGGATGTACGGGCCGGTGATGGGGCTGTCGTATGTGGGCGGCCCGGTTCTGGCCGGCTGGCTGGTGAGCGCCGACTGGTTCGGGACCGGCTGGCGCATGGTCTTCCTGGTCAACCTGCCGCTCGGGCTGCTCGCGTTCGCCGGCGGGTGGCGGTTCCTGCCCGCGTCGGGCCCGAGGTCCGCGGCCGGGCTGGACCTGGCGGGTGCCGTGCTGGCCTCGGCCGCCGCGCTGCCGGTCGTCTTCCCGCTGGTGCAGGGACGCGAACAGGGCTGGCCGGTGTGGGCGTTCGTTTCGATGGCGGCCGGGGTGGTCCTGTTCGGGGTCTTCGGCCGGTACGAGCAGCGCGTGGCACGCACCGGCGGCGACCCGTTGGTGGTCCCGGGGCTGTTCCGCAAGAGGGCCTTCTCGGGCGGACTGGTGACCGGTGCCGCGCTGTTCGCCGCGGTGGCGGGCTTCTCGCTCGCGCTCAGCCTCTACTTCCAGTCGGGGCTGGGGGCTTCGCCGCTCGAGGCGGGCCTGGCCGTGCTGCCGTGGTCCGCCGGTACCGTCGTCGGCTTCGCGGTGGTGCAGGTGCTGGACGGGCGGGGGGTGCTGAGCAGGTTCGGGCGCCCGCTGGTGCAGACCGGCGTCGTGGTGATGGCACTCGGCACCGGCCTGTTCGTCCTCGCGCTGCGGTCGGCCGGCGCACAGGTCACGGTGTGGCAGGGCGCCCCGGCGCTGGTGGTCGTCGGGGCGGGCATGGGGCTGGTGATGGGCCCGTTCTTCCAGACGGTGCTGGCCGCGGTGGAGCCGCACGAGACGGGTTCGGCCGCTGGGATGCTGACCGCGGTGCAGCAGTTCGGCAGTGCGCTCGGCAGCGCGGTGCTGGGCACGGTCTTCTTCTCCGGGCTCGGCGACCGGGCCATCGCTGCCGGACCCGGCTGCACCGGAGCCATGGAGATCACTCTGGTCGCGGAGGCCGGGCTGCTCGCGGTCACGCTCCTGGCAACCTTCCTGCTCCCGCTCCCCGGCAGACAGGACCGAACCGGGGCGGGCCGACTGGCCGGGAATGATGTTGATGGTTGACAGACGGAGGGGAAACATCCAATCTCATCAGCTGAACAACCCGAACGACCCTTCATAGCCTGACTGTTGGCGATAAGTCCTGAAAAAATTATCGAAAAGAACTCTTCTCGCTTCCCGGAACGGAGCAAACCGACAGCATGAACAGTCCCGAGGAACTCGTCCCGGTCCCGGCCGTCGAACCCGGCACCGTCGGCCCGCCGTGCGGCTACGCCCGGCTACGCGCCGAACAGCCGGTGGTCAAGGCCCAGTTACCCAACGGGGAGACCGGCTGGCTGATCAGCCGCTACGAGGACGCGCGGGCCGCCTTCGCCGATCCCCGCCTCATCCGGCCGCTGCTCTCCGCCTGGCCGCCCCGCGAGGGCCCCGACGCTCCCCCGCCGTGCCTGCCGACGTTCCTGGAGATGACCGGCGAACACCACGAGCGGGTACGGCGCACCGTGCTGCCGCTCTTCGGCCGGCGCCGTCTGGAGTTCATGGTGCCCCGGATCCGGGCCATGGCCGGGGAACTGATCGACGCCATGGTGGAGTCCGCCCACGGCGGCACGGCCGATCTGATCGCCGCCTACGCCGAACCGCTGCCGCTGCGCGTGCTGTGCGAGACGACCGGGCTGCCGCACGAGGACCGCGAGATCTACCTGCCGCACACCCTCACCCTGCTCGGCGCCGCCGGGCTGTCGATGGACGAGGTCCTGACGGCCCTGTACGCGCTGCAGGACTACGGCGATGAGCTCATCTCCCGCAAGGAGAAGGAGAGCGAGGGCGAGGACTACATCCACCTCCTGCTGGCGGAGAGCCGCCGCCCGGGCAGCGAGCTGACCCGGGACGACGTGGTCAGCTTCGTCGTCACCATGCTGATGGCCGGCTACAAGACCAACATCCAGCACACCGGCAACGCGCTGTTCACCCTGCTCACCCACCCCGGCCAGTTGCGCGAGCTGCGCGACGCGCCCCAGCGGATGGGCACCGCGGTGGAGGAACTGCTGCGCCACGTCCCGCTGATGAACGCCATCAACATCCTGGTCGCCCAGGAGGACTTCACCCTGCACGGGCAGCACATCCGGGCCGGGGACGCGGTCATCCCGGTGCCCGCCTCCGCCAACCGCGACCCCGCCGCGTTCACCGACCCCGACCGGCTGGACCTGACCCGTACCCCCAACGCGCACATCGCCTTCGGCCACGGTCCGCACGCCTGCACCGGCGGCAACCTGACCAGGATGCAACTCGGCATCGCCCTCGAGGTGTTGCTGGAGCGGCTGCCGGACATCGAGCTGGCCGTGCCGGCGGAGTCGATCCCCTGGGACGAGTCCACACCCCTGCGGGCCCCCGCCCTGCTGCCGGTGCGCTGGTGACGCACCTCCTCGACCACGCCCGACCGGAATCGCGACCGGAATCGGGACAGGAATCGCGACCGCAATTGCGACCGGAGACACGACCGGACGAGAAAGGCCCGACACCGTGACCGCACCGCACGAGGACCTGCCGCACTACCCCTTCAGCACCCAGGGCGACCGCCTCGCCCCCGAACTCGGCGAGCTGCAGCGCCGCTGTCCCGTGGCCAGGGTCGGCACCAACTCCGGCGGCGAGGCCTGGCTCGTCACGGGCTATGAGCTGGCCCAGCACGTGCTGCGCGACCGGAAGTTCGCCCGGTCCGTCCTGGGCGACCCCGACGGGCCCACCCAGGACGCCCCGATCCTGGCACCCGAGCTGCTCGACGCCATGAACCACCTCCAGCAGGCCGGGTTGCGGGACGAAGTCCTCAAGGCGCTCGGCCGCAACCAGCCCGAGCTCCCCGCCGACTGGGTCGCCGAGGTCACCCGTGAGGGCCTGGACGCCATGGTCCGGCAGGGCGGCCCGGGCGACCTCCAGCACCACTTCGCGGAATGGGTCGCCGCCCAGTGCATGTGCCGGCTGCTCGGACTGCCCTTCGAGGACCACGAGTGGCTCGCGGTGCGGGCCGACCTCGACCTGACCATGGTGACCCCCACCGACGAGGAACTCGCCCGCAACTGGGAGGAGATCCGCGTCTATATGCAGGCGCACATGGCCGCCCGCCGCCCCGGGCAACCGCGCGGCCTCGCCGACCGCCTCGCCGACCTCAACGACAGCGGAAACGAACGCGGAGAGGGACTGACCGACAAGCAACTGTCGAACATCGTCTCCGTCCTGTTCGTCAGCGGATACGAGGACTTCGCCGGCTTCCTCGGCGTCGCGGCGCTCAACCTCCTCCAGCGCCCCGAGGTGATGGACGCCGTGCGCGCCCGTCCGGAAACCCTGCCGCAGTGCATCGAGGAACTACTGCGCCACAGCGTCGTCCTGGGCAACGCCATCCCCCGCTTCGTCACCGAGGACGCCAAACTCGGCACCACGGAGGTGCGGCAGGGCGACCTCGTCCTGCTCCAGCTGGACGCGACCAACCACGACCCCGCGGCCTTCCCCGAACCCGGGGACTTCGACCCCACCCGCTCCCCCAACCCCCATCTCCGCTTCGGCTACGGCCGCCACCACTGCCCCGGCGCCCACCTGGTCCGCCGCCAGTCCGAGACCGCCTTCCGCGTCCTGCTCGACCGGCTCCCGGGCCTCCGCCTGGCGGTGCCGCTGGAGGAGGTGCCCTGGCACCCCAACCGGATGGCGATCATGCCGGCCGGACTTCCGGTGACCTGGTGACCTCGTGACCTCGTGACCTCGTGGCCTGGTGACAAGATGCGTGGTGGGATGCCCGGCCGACCGGTGCCGGGTCCTGCGACGACCAGGAGAGCGGAAGAATGAACAACCCTGCCACCCACCGGGACGCCATCGCGGCGGAGAGCGCCAGATTCGTGGACCTGGTCCGGGACGCCGACCGTACGACGGCGGTGCCCGGCTGCCCGGGCTGGACGCTGACCGACCTCATCCGGCACACGGGCAGCGTGCAGCGCTGGTTCTCCGTCCTGCTGCGCCAACTCGTCCAGGAGCCGCCGCGCAGCCGCGAGGTGGACCTGCGGCTGCCGGCGGACGAGGACGGCTACCCCGACTGGCTGGCGGACAGCGCGGCCGAGGCCGCGAGCGCCTTCGCCGTCACCGACCCGGATGCCCCGATGTGGGCGTGGGGCGCCGACCAGCACGCCCGGTTCTGGGTGCGCCGCATGCTGTTCGAAACCCTGGTGCACCGTGCCGACGCGGAACTCGCCCTCGGCCTCCGGCCCGTGATCGACCGCGGGCTGGCGGCCGACGGCGTGGACGAATTCCTGGTCAACCTGCCCTTCGCCGGCTTCTTCGCCCCCAAGGTGGCCGATCTGGCCGGCGGCGGCGAAACGATTCGTTTCCGGTGCACCGACACCCGCGGCGAGTGGCTGATCCGCCTGCGGCAGGACGGCTTCGAGGTCGAGCAGGGCCCCGCGGAGTCGGCCGATGCCACGGTCGAGGGCCCTGCGGCGGACCTGCTGCTGCTCGTGTACGGCCGCCTCGACCGCGGTGCGGATGCCTTTGCGGTGCAGGGGGATGAGGACCTGCTGGAGCGCTGGTTCACCAACTCGACGTTCTGATGCGGTACCGCGCCCCGAAGGGGCGCGGGGAACTGCGCGACCAGCCACCGACGGCCTGCAGCCGACGCACCACCCCAGGGGACCGGGACGAAGCCCC
>NZ_JBSFWU010000170.1:0-8999 GCF_053594995.1 Streptomyces sp. NPDC002536 | reverse complement strand
CACCACCCTGGGACTTTGACTGCGGGAGCGTCGTGGCTTGTCGCGCAGTTCCCCGCGCCCCTTACGGGGCGCGGGCGTTGGCCGGATACCGGCGTTGGCCGATCGGCGCTCTGTCCCTTGTGCCCCCTCTTGCGAAGCATGGAGGGCACCGGACCGTCCCGCCCACAGGAGGAACGCCCATGGCTGCGCACGCGAAGGACCTCCCGACCCCGGCCGAACTCACCGCAGTCCTCGCAGGGATCGCCGACCCGGAACGCCGGCTGGCCGCCGTCGCCGCGTTCTTCCCCGACGCCCTCAACCTCGCCACCGCCGAGAACGTGCTGCTCTACCCGTCGCTCAAGGAGAACGTCTTCGACCACCTCGGCGTCCTCGGCGAGAAGGACGTCCGCTACCCCGGCGCCACCTACGGCACGCCCCAACTGCGCTCCGCCGTCACCGAGATGCTCCGGCCCGTGTTCTCCCGGGACCTCGAACCGGACGACGTCTTCGGCACGTCGGGCGTCTCGGCCGCGCTCGAATGCCTGGCCTTCGCCCTCGAAGAGGGAGGCATCCTGCGGCGCGGGGACCGGGTGCTGCTCCCAGCACCCTTCTGGCAGGGCTTCAAGTGGTGCTTCGAGCAGCGTCCCGGGCTCGTCTGCGCGCCCGTCCACCTCAGGGAACGGGGCCTGGAGAACTTCGAGCTCACGCTGG
Organism: Streptomyces sp. NPDC002536; assembly: GCF_053594995.1. NCBI lineage: Bacteria > Bacillati > Actinomycetota > Actinomycetes > Kitasatosporales > Streptomycetaceae > Streptomyces > Streptomyces sp. NPDC002536. The sequence goes on along the minus strand of NZ_JBSFWU010000170.1, from coordinate 8,309 downwards.
AGGACCTCAAGCGGGCCTACCGCACCCAGCCCGAGCCGCCCAGGCTCCTCGTCCTCACCAACCCCCACAACCCGCTGGGCGTGAACTACGACAAGGATCTCCTGGAGGCCGTCTACACCTGGGCGCTCACCGAGACGGGCATGCACATCATCTCGGACGAGATGTACGCGCACTCCCAGATCGAGGGTGCCGACCTGCCCTTCGTCAGCGCCCTGGACCTGGACGCCTACCAGGACATCGAGGACGCCCGTGAACGGGTCCACGTCGTCTGGGGGTTCGCGAAGGACTTCGGGCTCTCGGGCTTCAAGGCGGGCGTCGTCATCTCCCGCTCGCCGGTGGTGCACGCCGCGATGAAGGGCACCGCGAGCACGGAGACGTACGCCTGGTTCAGCCCGTTCGACTCCCTCAAGCACTTCGTCGTCGGCAGGCTGCTGACGACCCCGGCCCCCGGCAAGAGCTACGCCCTGGCCCTGATGGACGAGTACAAGAAGCTCCTGACGGGCGCGTTCCGGCAGGTGCGCGGCGCGCTGGACGAGGCCGGGATCCCGTACGTCTTCCGGGAGGGACAGAACCCGGCGCAGTTCTTCTGGCTGGACCTGCGCGACCACCTGCCGGTGTCCCCGGTCCTGCTCCGGCCGGAGACGGGGCCGCACTTCCCGGCCGACGGGCAGATCCCGGCGCAGTTCACGGGCGAGGCCCGCAAGCCCGGGGGCGTGGCCCTGCCGGTCGTCTTCACGGACATCAACACCGCCGAGGAGTGGCTGCGCTGGTACATCGCCACGGAGGCCAACGTACTGCTGCTTCCCGGCCAGACGCTGTCCTGTGCCGAACCCGGCTACTTCCGGCTGTGCTACACGGCCTTCGAGACCCCGGCCGTCGTGGCGGCGGTCCAGCGGATCGGGGTTGCGCTGGCTCCGCTGCGGCCGTAGCGCCCCGTAAGGGGCGCGGGGCTGTTTACATATGCGGCTCCGCCGCGTGGGCGCGATCAGCCACGACGCGCCCGCAGCCGACGTTCCCCGCGCCCCTACGGGGCGGCGCCGTCAAATCGGCTGGCCGACCGGCCGCACCAACACCTGGTTCACGTCCGTGCCTTCGGGCTGCGCCAGCACCCACGCGATGCACTCGGCGATGGCGTCTGCCGTGAGCGCGGGCCCGGTCGGCCGGGCCCCGCCGGGGTGGCCGTCCCAGAACGGCGTCTCCACCCGCCCGGGCGCGATCAGGCTCACCCCGACCCCGTCCGCGGTGACCTGCATCCGGGTGTTCTCGGCCAGCGCGTGCACGGCCCACTTGGTGACGGAGTACATGTTGCCGGGCGTGTTCTTCACCCCGGCCACGCTGCCGAGGAGCACGATCCGGCCGCGGCTCTCCCGCAGCGCGGGCAGGGCGGCGTTCACCAGCAGGGCGGGGCCGAGGACGTTGGTGAGGACCATGTCGCGCCAGCCCTCGGGGTCGCCGTCGGCGACGCTGTCGTGCGTGGAGAAGCCGGCGTTGGCGACGGCGTGGTCGAGCCGGCCGAACCGCTCGACCGTGCCCGCCACGGCCGCGGCGACGGCCGCCGGGTCGGTGGCGTCGCCGGGCAGGGTGAGCAACTGCCCGGGCGCGGCCGCCTGTTCGGCGAGGGCGGCGAGCCTGTCGGCGCTGCGGCCGGTGGCGGCGACGCGGTGGCCGGCCTTGAGCAGCCGGTGCACGGTGGCGGCCCCGATGCCGGTGGAGCCGCCGGTGATCAGTGTGACGGGACTGTGGGCGCGGTCGTGGTCGGTCACTGGACGTCTCCCCGTGGTGTCGGCGGATATATCGGGCACCGCGTGATTCTCCCGCAACCCGGGCCTCAGCGCGCCGCGTTGTTGCGGAACCGCGGGCCGTAGAAGACCGGCCGGCCGAGGTCGGTGTACTCGGCCAGCAGTTTGTACTCCTCGGGGTAGAGGACGTCCAGGCGTTCCACGGTCTCTGCGGGGATCTCCTGGCGCATGATGCTGAAGCAGGAGAGGACGCGCATGTCGTTCATGCGCTCCACCGCCGCGCCGAGCGATGGCCAGGAGGTCTCCTCGGGGCCGTTCCAGGCCAGGTCCAGGGCGGTCATCATCGCGGTGTAGGCGGCGTCGAAGGCGTCCAGTTCCTTGGCTGCGGCCGGGGCGTCCGGGTCCTGCGCCAGCACGGCGGCGTAGCCGTCGGACGGTACGGCGAGGGTGTTGATGACCACGGGCCAGGGGATCTCCTGGCCCTGGAAGAAGGCCGGTTCGGTCTTGCGGGTGAACGGGATGCCGGGCTCGGGCGGGAGATAGCGCCGCTGGTGGCGGAGTTCGGCGAAGCGGGCGTAGTGCGAGCCCTCGTGCTGGTAGGCGTCGCCCGCCTCGACGGTGGCGGAGTGCGCGCCCTCGCCCTGGTCGGTGATGAGGTCGAGCGTGCTCAGGAACTGCTCGACGGGGTCGGCGGCTTCGTCGTCCCGGCCGAAGACCGGGTAGCCCAGGTTGCCGCCGACCTGGTGGGCCGGGCCCCCGGTCCGTACCGCGCGGCGCACGGCGTCGGCGTTGGCGGCGACGGCCTCGCGCAGGGCGTCGTAGAAGTGGCCGATGGTGGGGTAGGCGGGGCGCCGCTCCCGTTCGGTGAGCAGGAAGACGGGGGCCTCGATGCGCATGAAGTCGGCCAGGTGGCGCGGGGAGAGCGGGGCGAGGACCACCGTGAGGTCGGGCATCACGCCGCCCGGCAGCCCGGCGGCCGGCCAGTCGGGGGCCAGGCCGCCGATGGCGGGCGAACCGCCCAGTGCCGCCAGCATGTTGGCGGCGGCGGCCATGTGGACCATCTCCTCCATCAGCACGCTGCGGATGATGTTGTAGGAGGGGTAGTTCTGCACTTCGAGCGAGTACATCGCGGCGGAGTACAGCGGCATGGTGGCGTGCTCCAGCGCGATCGCGGTCTGCAGGGCGCCGCGGATCCAGTCCAGGTCGCGCATGCCGGTGGGCGTCGTGCGGATCGGCGGACCCGGCCGCGCCGCGGCGGCCGGCGGGGTGACGGCCGTGACGACGGAGCGCGGGCTCACCGGCGGGCCTCCGCGGCGGCCGGCGCGTCCGCGGCCACGCGGGGCAGCAGCATGTCCTGGAAGTAGTCCTGGAAGGATTCCTCCAGTTCGGGGTGGTGGTAGAACTCCGGCCCCACTTCCTCGAAGATCACGTCGCCCAGGCCGCTCAGCGTGTCGAACATCATCGACACGATCGTCCCGGTCTCCCGCCCGAGGTAGTGCGCCACCAGGGCGACGGCCCCGCCGTGCACCCCGTAGGAGCCGGTGGAGGTCCAGATGCCGGTGGCGGGGTTGCCGATCCACATCCTGCGGCCCACCGGCACGTTGAACCCCTCGGCGCGCAGCCCGCGGGCGACGGCCGCGACGCAGGTGACGGGGGAGTCGTCCAGGACGCCCGCGCGGGCCAGCACGCCCACGCCGGAGCAGTTGGCGGCGACGACCCTGCCCGCCTCGTGGTGCCTGCGGATCGCGCCCAGCACCCGCTCGTCGGAGGTGAGTTCACCGGAGCCGACGCCGCCGGGCACGTAGAGGACGTCGAAGAGCTCGTCCTCCTTCAGGGTCGAGTCGGCGATCACCTGGGTGCCCATCTGCATCGTGACGACGCCGGGGTCCAGCCCCACCAGCCGCACGTCCAGCTCCCGCGGCTGCACCTCCCGCTGCCACGGCGCGATGCCGCCGGAGGTCACCATGGCGGCGCCCTTGAAGATCTCCAGCGGGGTGATCGTGTCCTGCTCGCTGCACTTCTCATAGCCCAGTACCGCAATGGAATCGACGGTGCCGGTCGCTCCGGTCTGCACGGTGGCTCCCCCCTCGGATTCGCTGACGCAGCAGAGTGAATCAGCGGGGCGTCCGGGGCGGCAAATAAGGGAACCTGTCCGGGACATAAGCAACACGGTGCGGAGATCCGGAATTCAACTTCGCATGCAATGCTGCACATCCCATGGATGGTTGCCACACGGTTCATTATGGGGGGTGCCGGAAGAGCTATTTGGAGGCCGATTCCCGCCGGGTATAGCGTCGGCCCATGTCGGCCCGCGGAGCGAGGGGTTGGGGACGGTTTCGCCGGGGCGGGTGAAGAGAGCACGCAACAGGGGGAAGCGTGACCGAGATCGCAGATGCACATGTGCCCGTGGCCGCACGGGGCAATCCCGTCGTACGCATCGACCCGGGACCGCGGGACTTCGCCGCGCTCCGGGACGCGGTGCGCAGGGGCAGCCGGGTGGGGAACGAACAGCACGACGCCGACGCGCACCTCGACGAGGTGATCCCCAAGCCGTGGGGGCTGGAGTACCGGGTCTTCGCCGACGACTTCCTCGACGTGTGGCACCTGACGATCGAGGCGGGGCACGCCACGTCGCTGCACGTCCACCCGCGCAAACTCACCTATCTGCTCTGCCTCGCGGGGCAGGGCGTGACCAGGACCCTGTCCGGCGAACACCCGGTGGGCGCCGGGACGGTGCTGCGGATCGGCGGCGGGGCCTTCCACTCCACCGTCTCCCCGGGCCCCGGGCCCCTCGCGCTGGTCGAGGTCGAGGCGCCGCGCAACAAGTTCGACCTCATCCGGCTGCGCGACGGCTACCGGCGGGAGAACACCGCGTACGAGTCCGAGCACCGGAAACTCGACGAACTCCCGGTCCGCCCTGTGCCGTATCTGCCCGAGGCGAGGATGCGGGACCGCTCGCCCTGTGCGGAATTCCGCTTCGAGATCCGCGCCGGAATGGACATCTTCTACCGGCGGCGCCGGGAGGACCTCTTCCACATTCCGCTCGGGCCCGCCGGAGTGGTCACCGGCGAACTGGACATCCTCGCACCGGCACAGGGCGACATCCGACGGCCGGCCGTCGACGAGTACTACCTCAGCCTTTCCGTCGCCTCCTGAAGCTTCCTGAAAAGAAAAGAGAGGAACACCATGAACCGTCGCGCAGTGATCATCACCGGTCCGGGCTTCCAGGACCACGACGTCGTCTACACCTATTACCGGCTGCTGGAAGAGGGCTGGCAGGCGGACGTCGCCACGAAGGACGGCGGCGAGGTCACCGGAAAATACGGTATTCCGCTGCCCATGGACAAGACGGCCAAGCCGCTCGTCTCCTTCGGTCAACTGGACGTCGCCGCCTACGACGCCGTCATCCTCACCGGAGGCCACGAGGCCCCGGACCGGGTGCGCCAGGACGCGCGGGTGCTGGACTTCGTGCGCGGGATGGACGCCGCCGGAAAGGTCGTCGCGGGGCTCTGCCACGGCCCGTGGATCATGGTCAGCGCGGGGGTGCTCAAGGGCCGCACCGCGTGCGCCTACGTGGGCCTGCGGGACGACGTGATCAACGCGGGGGCGCACGTCGTCGACAGTGACGTGACCGTCGACGGGCACATCATCACCTGCTCCTACTACGGCTACGTCGGCCGGTTCATGCAGGCCGTCTTCGAGACCGTCCGGACGCGGACGGGCGACCGGGAGCCGGTGGCCGCCTGAGCGTGCGGGCGGGCCACCTGAGCGCGGGGACGGGCGAGCCGTTCCGTCCCGAGAACCCCCGCCCGTCCCCGCGCACCCGTCCCGACCCGGTCCGGGCCGAGGGAGGAACTTTCGATGCTCATACTCGACTTCGACGGCGTCGTCTGTGACGCTTTCGAGGAATGCGCGGTCGTCACCCGTCACGCCGGGGCCGATCCCCGGGCGACCGCCGCCGCACCGCCCGCCGAGCTGGCCGCCGCGCTCCCCCCGGCCTTCCTCGACCGGTTCCGCACCGTACGGAAGCACTCCCGGCTGCTGGAGCACTTCATGGTGGCGAACGACCCGCGCAGCGAATCCGTCCGCACCCAGGCCGAGTTCGACGCGCTGTACGCCGCACTGCCCGCGGGCCGGTGCACCCGGCAGGCCGCGGGCGCCGCCGCGCTGCGTGCCGAACTCCGCCGCCGGCACCGCGGCCAGTGGCTGGCCATGCACCGGCTCTACCCCGGCATCCGCGCCCTGATGGAACGGCACGAGCGGCGGACCAGCATCGTCACCGCGAAGGACGAGGCGTCCGTGTGGGAGATCCTCGCCCACCACGGTCTCGACCGCACGGTGGCGTCCGTCGTCGGCGAGTGCGCCGACAAGCGCACCGCGGTCCTGGAGCTCGTCGAGGGCGACGGACTGCGGCCCGAGCACGCCACGTTCGTCGACGACAACCTGCGCAACGCCCTCCAGGTGCGGGACACCGGCGCCCGCACGCTGTGGGCCTACTGGGGCTACCACACCGACGACCACGTACGCACAGCACTGCAGCGCCGCATGCGCCGGGTGTACCTGCCGGAACTGGCCCGGCTGACGGCCTGACCCACGACCGAAGAGAGGACTCGTCATGACGGTGAAAGTACGATTCGCCCTGACCAGCCACGGAGAACTGGGCGACACCGGCCGGAGAACCGGCTTCTACGTACCCGAAGTCGCCCACCCCGCCCGGGTGTTCAGGGCGGCGGGCTGCGAGATCGGCTTCGTCTCGGTCCTGGGCGGGGCCCCGCCGCAGGACGGCGTCAAGCCCGGCGACACCGTCGTCGGGGACTTCCTCCAGGAGCACCGGGAGGCCCTGGCCGCCACGCCCGCCGCCGGGCAGGTGGCCGCCGAGGACGTGGACATCCTCTTCTACGCCGGCGGGCACGGCACCATGTGGGACTTCCCCGACGCCACCGCCCTGGCCGGACTGGCGGCCCGGGTGTACGAGCGCGGGGGAGTGGTGGCCGCCGTCTGCCACGGCCCGGCCGGGCTGGTGAACGTGCGCCTCTCCGACGGCAGTCACCTCGTCGAGGGCAAGCAGGTCTCGTCCTTCACCGACGCGGAGGAGGCCGCCGTCGGCCTCACCGGCGTCGTGCCCTTCCTGCTGGAGAGCACGCTCGTGCGGCGCGGCGCGAAGTTCACCAAGGCGCCCGACTTCACCGAGCACGCCGTGGCCGACGGCCGCCTCGTGACCGGGCAGAACCCGGCCTCCGCGCACCGCGTGGCCCTGCTGGCCCTGGAGGCGCTGCGGCACTGAACACGGCAGCAGGCGCGACCGCAGCGACGAAGCACCGGCTTCCTGGGGAGGGGCTGGTGCTTCCGCACGATCCGGCGGCCCGAGGTCCGCAAAGACCGAGGCCGTACTGCTGCGGCACTGCCGCAGTACTGCCGCCGTACTGCAACGGCTCGGCAACGCCGAGCGTCCGAGCGAATGAACAGCGAACACACAGATGATGGTGCAAACGGGGGGAAGCCACCATGCAGGCACTGCGGTTGAGCTGGTTGCGCACATTCGTCTCCGTCTACCGGCGCGGCTCGTTCACCCGCGCGGCGCGGGAACTGGGACTCTCCCAGCCCGCGGTCACCCAGCAGATCCGGGGGCTGGAGAAGAAACTCGGCAGACCGCTGTTCGAGCGGCTCCCGGAAGGGGTCCGCCCCACGGAGACCGCAGAAACGCTCATGCGCGACGTCCAGGCGCCCATCGACGCCCTGGGCGCGGTCGTCGACCGCCTGGTGGCCTGCCCGAAGTCGATGACCAGCAGACCCGTCCGCCTCGGCGGCCCCAACGAACTCCTCACCACCCGCGTCCTGCCCGCCCTCGGCGAACTCGTCCAGCAGGGCCTGCAGTTGCGGCTCGGCTTCGGACCGTCCGACGAGCTGCTGCAGGATCTCGCGGACGGCCGCTACGACCTGGTGCTCACCACCAAGCGGCCGCGCGCCCGGGCCTTCTTCGCCCACCCGCTCTTCGACGAGGAGTACATGCTCCTCGCCTCGCGCCGGCTGCGCGACGAGATCCCCGTGGACCGGCTGCCGGAGGAGGGCCCCGCGGTCCTGGAGAAGTACCCCGTGATCGCCTACGCCGAGTCCCTGCCCTATCTGCGCTGCTACTGGCGCAACGTCTTCGAGGACGTCCCGGGGACCGTGCCCGCCGTGGTGGTGCCCGACCTGCGCGGCGTGCTGGCGGCCGTGCGCGCCTCGGCCGGCATCTCCGTCCTGCCGACGTATCTGTGCCGGGAGGAGCTCGCGCGGGGCGAGGTGGTGCCGCTGCTGGAGCCGGAGGTGCCGCCGATCAACACGGTGTACCTCACTACCCGTGCCGGGGGGCCGGCACAGCCGCATGTGCAGTTGGTGCACGGGCTGTTGCTGCTGCAGGCGCAGATGTGGGGGTAGAAGGTGCCCCGTCAGGGGCGCGGGGCTGTTACATCATGCGGCTCCGCCGCGTGGGCGCGATCAGCCACGACGCGCCCGCAGTCGACGTTCCCGGGGCTTCGCCCCGGACCCCCGGGGGGGGTGTTAGGTATAGTACACCTCTGTACACCAGTG
>NZ_JBSFWU010000169.1:0-9069 GCF_053594995.1 Streptomyces sp. NPDC002536 | reverse complement strand
ACCCGAGGTCCGCGACCGGCCCGGCGGCGCGGTCCCGCGCGCGTTCGGCGAACGCGGCCAGCATGGCGCGGTCCAGTGGCGTGTCGGCGAGCACGGTCTTGTAGCGCTCGGCGTAATCGACGGCTATGGCGTCGTAGAACGCCCGCGTGGTGTGCAGATGAGAGGGCTCGGTCACGGGGGAGCACCCTAACGCCCGGTGCAACGGCGCCGTCGCGCGGGGTGATTCGCCGGTTTCCCGGACGCGCCGGGTCCGCATGCGGCAGATTCGGCACATGAGTGGCTACGAGGACAAGGTTCCCTCCTATCTGATGTTCCGGGTGGCCCAGCAGGAAGGGCCGATTGCGGCATTTGTCGAGCAGGAGGCCTGGCAGGCCCGGAAGTTGTACCCGGACCTGATGGGCGTGGGCGTCGCCGAGTTCTTCTACGCGCACGAACGCGAGGCCGGCGGCTGGGAATTGTCCGCCTACGGGTGCGACACCCCGCAGCAGGCCCGGGACACGCTCGGATCGCAGTTCCGTATGCGCTCCAAGGAAGCCGAGGACGCGGGTGACGAGAAGGCCGCGAAGACCTGGATGGACGCGGCGCTGCGCATGGACCGCGAAGTCGTCGACGAGCTGTGCGTGCTGGGGCACCGGTTCAGGATCGTCCGGGCCTCCCACTTCATCCGCATGGGCGGCAGCGGCCCCGAGCCTCCCCGTCCCTCCGACCCCGACCCCGGGGAGACCGGCGAGGCGTACCGACTGCCGTCGCGCACCCAGGGGTTCGTCGTGGACCCGGCCGCCGGCACGGGCCTCTCGGACGGCATCCTGAAGCTGGACCTCGTCCAGTTCGTCGCAGCGCGCGGCGTGCCGCCCGAGGTGGCCGAGGACGCGCGGCGGGCCGCCGGACGGTATCCCGGCGGGGTGCTGCTGCCGGCCGCGTTCATGGTCTCCGAGCGGGTGGACGGCCGGTGGCGGGCGCACCGGCCCGGCGCGACCTCCTCGACGCCGCAGGGCGCCCGGGACGTACTGGCGACCTGGCTGCGGGTGATGGCACCGTTCACCATGGAACTGGACGAGGCGGAACGCGCGGTGTACGCGCAGGCCGCCGACCGGCTCGACGACAGCCGCGGCAACGTGGTGAACGTCGACGGAACCCGCTTCCGGGTGACGCGGGTCGAACGGCTCGTCCGCGTCGGCCCCGACGGCCCGGAAGGCCCCCGCCCCTCCGACTTCGACCCCGACCCGCCCGTCGAGGTCTCGGTGCAGCAGCTGAAGGACCGGGGAGAGTGGAAGGAAGAGGACGAACCGCTCGAACTCGACGAACAGACGCTGCGGCTGAAGGAACTGTGGGAGCAGGAGGAGGCCCGTCGCGCCGAGGTGAGGGGGCGCAGGAAACGCGCAGACGGAGTGTGAGAAAAATGGCGGGTGATGGGGGAGGCAAAGGCGCAACCTTTTACGAGTCCTGAACCTCCTTCAGTTGGGTGTTCGGCCGTGTCGCCGTACACCAGCGCAGAGCTCGCCGGAAAACGGCTCGTAAGGGAACCGAGGGATACATGGGCTTGGGAGGAAGGGCTGCGGCCCGGATGGCACGGACAAACGTGGGGAGGGGCCGTAATGCCGAGCTGTTGATGCTCGCCTTCGCGGTACTCCTCACGCTGTTCGGCTACGCCTCCGTGGGGATGGCCGTCGACGGGAAGGTGCCGGGCTCGCTGTTCGGCTACGCCCTCGGGTTTTCGGCGGTCGCCGCCGCCGCGCACGGGGTGATGCGCAGATTCGCCCCGAACGCCGATCCGTTGATCCTGCCGCTCGCCGTCGGGCTGAGCGGCCTCGGGCTGGTGCTCATCCACCGGCTGGACATTTCGTACAAGATCCGTTGGCACTCCGCGCCGGGCGAGACCAACCAGCTGATGTGGAGCGGGATCGGCATCGCCGTGTGCCTGGCCATCGTGGTGCTCCTCAAGGACCACCGCCTGCTCCAGCGCTACCAGTACGTCATGGTGTTCGCCGCCCTCGTGCTGCTGATCGCCCCGGCGTTCTTCGGGGCGGACACCTACGGGGCGAAGCGGTGGATCGTGCTGGGGCCGCTGTCGTTCCAGCCCGGTGAGTTCGTCAAGACCGCCATCGCGGTGTTCTTCGCGGGATACCTGACGCTCTACAAGGACGCGCTCGCGCTGGCCAGCCGACGGATCATGGGTTTCTACCTGCCGCGCGGACGGCAGTTCGGCCCGATCGCCGCGGTGTGGGTGCTGAGCCTGGTGGTGCTCATCTTCGAGCGCGACCTCGGCACCTCGCTGATCTTCTTCGGCCTGTTCGTGATCATGCTGTACGTGGCCACCGAGCGCACCAGCTGGGTGGTGATGGGCCTGCTGATGTTCTCCGTCGGAGCCGTCGTGGTCGCCTCCTTCGAGCCCCACGTGCACGGCCGTGTCGCCGCCTGGCTGCACCCGATGGACTACTACAAGGTGCCCCGGCCGGCCGAGATCGTCTCCGACCAGGCCGCACAGGCGCTGTTCAGCTTCGGCAGCGGCGGCGTCATGGGCACCGGCCTCGGCAAGGGCCACTCGGACCTCATCAAGTTCGCCGGGCGCAGCGACTTCATCCTCACCACGGTCGGCGAGGAGCTCGGGCTCGCCGGCACGATGGCGGTCTTCGTGCTGTTCGCGCTGCTCGTCCAGCGCGGTCTGCGGGCCGCGCTCGACGCCCGCGACCCGTTCGGCAAGCTGCTGGCGACGGGCCTGGCCAGCGCCCTGGCGCTGCAGGTCTTCGTGGTCTGCGGCGGTGTCATGGGCCTGATCCCGCTGACCGGCAAGGCGCTGCCGTTCCTCGCCTCCGGCGGTTCGTCCCAAGTGGCGACCTGGGTGCTCATCGCGCTGCTGATCAAGATCAGTGACGCGGCACGGAGGCCCGATCCGGAGCCGGCGCCCGATGAGGACGACCAGGCGACGCAACTGATCAGACACTGAGAACACGGCGGAGGCCGGGCCCGGAAAGGGTCCGGCCTCCGCCGTTTCCGGTCAGGACGTTCCGGTCACGGCGTCTGCCGGGGCGCGTCGACGACGGCGCGCTCCAGGACGGCGCCGGCGTGGAGGAGCGTGCCCGCCTTGCCCCAGTCGCTCGTCCTGGTCAGGCAGCTGCGGTCGCCGAGGTAGGCGAGGCTCTGCCGGTCGAAGACCCACTCCGTGCGCTCGCCGCGCTGTGTGTCCTCACGGGCGATGGCGATGCCGTGCCGGCCCTTGGCGTCCGTCGCGTCGGTGATCTCGACGACGCCCGGGATCTTCGCGGCCGCCTTGTAGAGGGCGGCTTCGGTCTCGGGCGGCATGACGGCCGACTTCAGGAGCAGGCCGAAGGCCTCGAAGACGGTCTGGTCCCTGTCCTGGCCCTTGACCGGCCGGACCTCGTTGCGGAGCCGCTCGTACAGGGCGTCGGGGTCGGTGGGCAGCGAGGCCAGCCACTGGTACGTCGGCCGGTCGAGACCCGCCGGGACGGGATCGCCCATGATCGGGAAGTACTTCCCGTCCTGCTTGGTCAGACCCTGGTCGTCCTTCCGCGGAGCCGACCTCTGGGGCAGCCAGCTCTCCCACTCCTTCGGCTCGCTCGTCTTCACGGGCTTGTAGTGGACGGTCTCGGTCGTCAGGCCCCGTACGTACACGTACTGGTCCTCGCGCACCGGCCCGGTGCCGGACTTCATGGCCACCGCCGCGATCCGGTCCAGCAGCACGACCGCTCCGCGGCCGGAGGCCGCTTCGGTGCGGGGCGCTTCGGCGGGTGATGGGGTGCGGTGCGCGTCCGGCAGCGTCGCGATCAGGACCCCGGCGACGGCCAGCGCCGTGGCGGGCATGAGCACGGCGGGGCGCAGCAGTCGGCGTCGGACCGTGGCGACCGGGGTGCGGTCGCGGTCGATCTGCCGCATCAGCCGTTCCTTGTGGTGGAGGTGCCGGCCGGGCGGCAGGTCCCGTTCGGCCGGGGCCGGCAGCAGCCGGGACAGCTCTTCGCGCTCGGTGGTGTTCATCGGGCCTCCTCCTGGACGGTCAGGGCCGCGAAGGCGGCACCGCTGCTTGCTTCGAGCTGCTGATCGGCGAGTCGGCGGAGCCGGGCACGGGCGCGGGACAGGCGCGAACGCACCGTTCCCACCGGAATGTCCAGGGCCTCTGCGATCTGCGCGTAGTCCAGCCCGGACCACACGCACAGGACGAGCACCTCCCGTTCCGGGCGCCGCAGACCGTCCAGGGCCCGGCGGACCGCGGCCAGGTGCCGCGCGTCGTCGATCCGCCCGGCCGCCTCGTCGGCGAAGTCCGCCACCGGCTCCGGGGCAGGGCGGCGGGCCAGGAAGGCGAGGCGCCTGCCGAAGCTGCGGTTGGCGTTGCGCGCCTTGTTCGTCGCGATCCCCAGCAGCCACGGCCTGAGCGAATCGCCGTCCGGCTCCAGCCGCTCCCGGGTGCGCCATGCCTCCAGGAAGGTCTCGGACATCACCTCCTCCGCCGTCGACCAGTCGCCGGTCAGCCGGTAGGCGTGGTTGTAGACCGTCCGCGCATGCTCCTCGTAGAGCTGGGCGAACGCGTCGCGGTCACCTGCTCGTAGTCGTGCACGCATGCGGTCTCCTGTGTTTTGTGGTGCTCACACATCATTGCTCTCCGCGGCGTGCAGGGAGTTCCGGGTGACCTGGGTCACGCGTGCGGCCGGGGCCCACGGTGTTGCCAGTGCCCGCCAGTATGGTGTGCGCAGCGGTGTTGATCAGCGGAAACAGGGGAGAGGAACGGGCTTGATGTGTGCGTATGGGGCTTCGCCCGCGTCCCGCCCCGCCGCCCGGTAGCGGAAAGGCAGCTGTGGACCTCCTGTCCCTGCGGTACTTCCAGGCCGTCGCCCGCCACGAGCACATCAGCCGCGCCGCGGACGAACTGTGCGTCGCCCAGCCCTCGGTGAGCCGCACCATCGCCCGGCTCGAAGCCGAGCTCGGCGTCCCCCTCTTCGACCGCCAGGGCCGCCGCATCCGCCTCAACCGTTACGGCACCGCCTTCCTGCGCCGCGTCGACCGCGCGCTGGCCGAACTCGACGACGCCCGCCGTGAACTCGCCGACGCCGCGGGGCCGGAGCAGGGCAGCGTCGCCGTCGGCGCCGAGACCATGCTCACCCTCGCCGGACTGCTGGCCGCCTTCAGGGACCGGCACCCCGGCGTCACCGTCCGCCTCTTCCAGTCCCACGCCCAGGAGATGGAACGCCGGCTCCGCGACCGCGAAGTGGACTTCTGTGTCGCCTCGCAACCGCTCGCCGGGCCCTCGCTGGCCTCGCTCGAACTCCTCCGCGAGGAGGTGCTGCTCGCCGTCCCGCCCGGCCACCGGCTGGCCGGGCGGGAGCGTGTCGGCATCGCCGAGCTCGCGGACGAGACCTTCGTCAGCACCCGCCCCGGACACTGGCAACGCACCCTGCTGGACCGGCTGTTCGCCGAGGCGGGCCTGGTCCCCGCCATCACGTGCGAGGGCATCGAGCCCGGCGCGACCCAGGAACTGATCAGCGCGGGCCTCGGTATCGGCCTCATCCCCGAGATGTCCTGCCGTGGCGCGGCCGTCGCCCCGGTTGCCTGGGTGCGGCTCGACGCGCCCGGCTGCCACCGCACCCTCACGCTCGTCTGGCGGCAGGACGCCTATGTCTCCGCCGCGGCCCGGCACTTCCGGGAGCTCGCCGTCGAGCACTTCGGCGGGATGTGGGATGCCACGGGAACCTTATGCGCGTAACGGCATGAACATATGGCAGAACTGGTCGTGGAAGGTATGAGAGTTCGTCTCTACGGTCGAGGGTGAGCACTTCACCTGCCAAGGAGGTACGGCCCATGGCCAGCCCCAACCGTCCCGTCGACCCCGCCGCGTCCGGGGAGTTCGTCGGCTACGTGGACGCGATCCTTGCCACCCTCGCCACCGCGGACGACCCCGGGCGCACAGTGCTGACCGCCGCCGACGGACGCCGCATCGCCGCGGGGGAGTTCCGCGACGACATACTGCGGACGGCGTGGGACCTGGCCGGCCGGGGCGTCGGCCGCGGCACCGTCGTGTGCCTGCTCACCGGCAACACCCCCGAGGCCCTCGCCGCCCGCTACGCCGTGAATCTCACCGGCGCCTGCGTGACCAGCCTCTACGAGGGCATGGCTCCCGAGACCCTGGCCCGCATCGTCGAGAGCGTCGAAGCCGCTGTGCTGCTCGTCGACTCCACCCGGTACGAGGACGCGAAGGAACTGCTGCCCCTGGTCCCGGGGCTCGCGGTGCTCACCCTGGGGCCCGGCCCCTTCGGGGAGGACCTGCAGGCGAGCTCCGCGCAGTACGAGCCGCGGCCGTTCGCGGGCACGGCAGGCCCGGAGGACATCTGGAGCATCCGCCACACCGGCGGAACCACCGGGATCCCCAAGGGAATTCCCATGGCACACGGCCCCTACGCCGCCTCCGTGAACCAACCCGCCGACGAGGCGCACCGCTACCTCGCCTGCACACCGCTCGCTCATCTCGCAGGTGTCTTCACCGACATGACCCTCATCCAAGGCGGATCCGTCGTCCTGCAGCACTCCTTCGACCCCGGCGAGGTCCTCGCCGCGATCGAACGGGAGCGCATCACCGACGTGTTCGTCCTGCCGCCCCTGCTCTACCGGCTGCTCGACCACCCGCACCTGGCCGCCACCGACCACTCCAGCCTCCGCCGGCTCGCCTACGGCGGCTGCGCCGCCTCGCCCACCCGGCTGCGCCGCGCCGCCGAGGTGTTCGGTCCGGTGCTCTACGGCGCCTACGGGCAGTCGGAGGCCCTCACCCTCACCCTGGTGACACCGGAGGAGCACACGGTGACCGGACGCGACGGCCGGATCACCACGGGCCGCCCGCTGCCCGGTGTCGAGCTCGCCATCCGCGACGCGGCGGGCCGCACCCTGCCGCCGGGGGAGGAAGGCGAGATCAATGTGCGGTCCGCCGGGATGATGCGCGGCTACTGGAAGCAGCCCGGGCTCACCGCCGAGGTGATCCGGGACGGCTGGCTGCGCACCGGGGACGTCGGCTATCTCGACGAGAACGGCTACCTGTTCATCGTCGACCGGATCAAGGACATGATCATCGTGGTCGGCGGGCACGTCTACCCGGCCGAACTCGAGGACTTGATCCTCACCCACCCCGACGTCGCCCAGTGCGCGGTCTTCGGCGTCCGCGACGACGACGCGGCCGAACAGGTCCACGTCGCCGTCGTCCCCGCGGCCGGACGCCGCCCCGGCCTGGACGGGCTGCGCACGTTCGTCACCGCTCACAAGGGCCCGATGTACGCCCCGAAGGCCGTGCACCTGGTCCCGGCGATCCCGCTCACGTCGGTGGGCAAGCCGGACAGGAAGCGGCTGCAGGCCGAGTACGGCGCCGGTGGCGGCGCCACTGACTGATCAGGCCTCGGGCCGGCGGCCGAAGTGCACGGTCTTGGCGGTCAGCAGGAACAGGTCCGCCCGGCGGTCGACGCCCGCCGGGTCGGCCGGGTCGAGCAGCCGGTCCAGGGTTGCCGTGTCGTCGGGGTCCAGGAACTCGCGGAGCATCGAGTGCATCCGCTCCAGCCACAGGCGCACCGACCGCCGTGCCCCGTCGTCGAGGGGAGCGGGACGGTCCACGAGGAAGGACTTGCTGCGGACATCGGTGAGACCGGCGGTGCGCAGCATGCCGGGCCAGTCCTCGGTCACCGCGACCGATCCGGGCAGTTCGTCCCGCATCCGGTTGTAGTTCAGCGCGCGCGCCGCATCCAGCCGCTCCTGCAGGCCGGGACGCCCGAAGCCCAGGTCGCGCGGCAGCCAGCGGGCCGGCAGTCCGCCCTCGACGATGGCCAGGACGCCGCCCGGCTCCAGCAGCCGGGCCAGCCGGCCCAGCGCGTCCTGCTGGTCGCCGACGTGGTGCACGACCTGCGCCGACCACACCAGGTCGGCCGGCTCCAGGCCGTCGAGCCCCTCGGGGAACGCGGCCTCCCGGGTCCGCAGTTGCACACCGAGCCGCTCGGCCCGGTCCCGGGCCCGGGCCAGCAGCTCCGGCGCCCCGTCCACCGCGGTGACCTCGGCCTTCGGGAACGATTCCGCCAGCCGGCAGGCCGCGACGCCGGGGCCGCTGCCGATGTCCAGGATCCGCCGCGGGTCCAGGTGCGCCAGCTCCTGCAGGGCCTGGCCCACGTAGGGGCTGTGCGTCTCGCCCTCGAGCTCCAGCAGATCGGCCATGGCGGCCCAGTCGAAGTCGCCGTCCGTGTGCGAGTGCGTGTGCGTGTGCGTGTGCTTGCCCATGTTCTTTCCCCTTCCCTTTGTCCGGTGCCACCGACCCTGCGCCCGGTCGGCCTGGATTGACAAAACTTGTTGCCGTTTCTGCAATAGAGGGATGGAAGACGTGCTCGCCGCCGTGGGGCCGAGGCTCAAGCACATCCGGCAGCAGCGCGGATGCACGCTCGCGGCACTCTCGAAGACGACCGGGATCTCGGTCAGCACGCTGTCCCGGCTGGAGTCCGGACAGCGCAGGCCGAGCCTGGAACTGCTGCTGCCGATCGCCCAGGCCCACCAGGTGCCGCTGGACGAACTGGTCGGCGCCCCGCCGGTCGGCGACCCACGGGTCCGGCTGAAGCCCGTCCGGCGCGGGGATGCCACGGTGGTGCCGCTGTCCCGGCAGCCCGGCGGGCTGCAGGCCTTCAAGATGGTGATGGGCACCGCCCGCAGCACCCCCGAACCGCGCACGCACGAGGGGTACGAGTGGCTGTACGTGCTCGGAGGGCAGTTGCGGCTGGTTCTCGCCGAGCACGACGTCGTGCTCTCGGCGGGCGAGGCAGCCGAGTTCGACACCCGGCTTCCGCACTGGTTCGGCAGCACGGGGGAGGCGCCGGTGGAGATCCTCAGCCTGTTCGGCCCGCAGGGCGAGCGCATGCACGTCCGCGCGCGACCGGGCGGCGGGGGTCAGGGGCGCCCGGACTAGGGCCTGTCCGGCGGATCTTCGCTCGTGGGTGCGGTGCGCCCCGTCAGGGGCGCGGGGAACTGCGCGACCAGCCACGACGCTCCCGCAGTCGAGGTTCTCGGGGCTGCGCCCCGGACCCTGGGGTAGTGCGTCGGCTGCAGGCC
>NZ_JBSFWU010000168.1:0-9254 GCF_053594995.1 Streptomyces sp. NPDC002536 | reverse complement strand
GTCTCCAACTCGGCCCTCAAGAACCCCGGCATGCCCGAAGAGGACATCGTCAACAAGCAGCTCGACAGGCTCCGCACCGCCGCCAAGTAGGGCCGGCCGCCCTGACCCACCGCGTGGCCCTCAGAGGGCGACGCCCGCAAGGTGCCGATAGAGCACGTCATGCCCCTCCGGCGTGGGGTGCAGCCCGTCGGCGAGGAGGTCGGGGCGGTCACGCAGCGGTTCCCACGGATCGAGATGGTCCACGTGGTGAACGGCACACCAGGAACGCAGGTCCTCGCGGAGGGTCGAGGCGCGTTCATGGGTGAAGGACATGCCTTCATAGGCGGGGGCCCGGCCCTCGTCGAGCCAGGTGGGGCCGACGACGACCAGCCGCGCCCCGTGGGCCAGGGCCATGGCTGCCAGCGCGTCGAGACTCTCTTCCGGGCGGATCGAGCCGTTGCCGGCCGAGGATACGTCGTTGATGCCTGCCGCGACCACGAGGGTGTCGGGGAGACGAGCCGGCAGGAGGGCAGGGGTCTGCTCGGCGGCGTCGGCGAGCGTGGCGCCGGGGACGGCAAGGTTGAAGACACGGTTGTTGGTCTCGTCCGCAGCGATATGGCCGGTGGCCAGGCGGGCCGCCCAGCCACCCTGCGGATCGCAGCGCCCGTACGCGATGCTGTCGCCGACGATCACGATGCGAGAGGCCGGGCGCAGCGGCTGCGCGTCCAGGTAGGCCCATGCGCTCGCACCCGAGGAGAGCCGTACCCGGCGGCGGACGTAGTCGTCGACCTCGTAGTCGTCGGCGGCAGCCAGGTCGGCGTCCGTGAGGTGCAGCACGGCGCCCTCGACCTCGGCGCCGATCCGGCGCTCCAGCGTGAGATGGACGTCGAGGCCACTGGTGGCGATCACTTCGGGGTCGGTGATCCGGATGGGCCGGGTCGTATGTCCGGCGAGCGCGGCCGGTGTCTGGGGAACGGCCTGTCCGAAGATGGTCTTCTGGACACGCTCGTCCAGGAGAGTGCCGAAGGAGAACAGGGCATGGGGGCGGGTCTCGTTCACGGAAATGCAGTCTTTCTGGGACAAAGTGTGCAGGGCGGCACCCTCGTTGGTGGAACTCTTGAGTGATCTTAGGGTCTATCCCGTAGATCGCGAGTGGAGCCGGAGGCGGATCGAGGCGGCGGTTGCGGTGCCGTGGAAGACGTAGGCGCGCTTGTCGAACCTCGTGGCCACAGCCCGGAAGCCGAGCAGAGCCTGTGCGACCGCGAGGGTGACCAGCTCGGAGTCGGTCACAGGCAGCACGGTGGCTGCTCAGCCGAGGCCAGAGGCTCGGCGCGGGAAGAAGTCGGCGCTTTGGACGTACTCCATCGCTTTGGCGAACTCCGGGTCGCCGAGGCGCTGTTCCATCTCCTGCGGGCTCAGGTCCTCCACTCGGGCCTGGATCCAGTACAGGTTGCCCAGCGGGTCGCGCACTCGCCCGACCCGGTCGCCGAAGGACAGGTGTGTGACCTCGGTGACCGAGGCGCCGCCGGCCGCAACAGCCTTTCGGTGCACGGCATCGGCGTCCTCGACGTAGAGGCGGAGGAAGCCGGGAGTCGGCGGCCACTCCGGCCGCGCGTCGAACATCATCACCACCGAGTCACCGATCCGCACCTCTGCATGCTCGATGCTTCCGTCCTTACCGGCCAGGCACGCGAGCTCCTTCGCGTCGAACGCCCTCTTCATGAAGTCGATGAGCTGCATTGTGTCGCGAGAGATGATCCACGGCGTCACAGTGTTATAGCCCTGGGGAACAGGCTTGACGGACATCTGGCTGCCTCCTGGCGGTGCGAGTGCCTCAACGTGGTGATGACGCTAGCTCCGGCCTAGGTCACATCATGTCCTGGAAGGCGCACCTCTGGACGGACGACAGTGGGTGGCGAAGGCGTCGGCAGGGTCGTTGAACGGCTCCTGCACGACGGCGGAAGGCTGCTCCCCTGCTCGGTCCACCGGGGCGCGGGCCGCCGCCAGGGCGGCGGCCCGGACCGGCTTTATGATGCCTCCTTCATGATGCCTCTCGCCTGCGGCGGCGGAGGGCGAGGAGACCACCGGCGAGCGCGGCCGCGGCGCTGGAGCCGCCGAGGATCACCGGGGTCGGGGACGAGGGGTGCGACGACGGGTGGGCGGCGGGCTGGTAGCCGCTGGAAAAGCCCTTCGTGGCGTAGTCGGAGCCCGGCATCTTGTCGGCGTACCGGCCCTTCACCAGGTTCTGGTAATCGGCGAGGGACACCGACGACTGGCCGCCGAGGCCGCTCTTGGCCGCGTCGTTGAGCGGTGTGACCTGGTTGAGCGTCAGCTGGTACCAGGCGTGGAGCTGTGGCTCGGAGAACACCGGGCTGGCCGCCGTGCCCTTGCCCGCGTAGCCGGCGTCGCTGTCGCTTTCGCGTACGGCGGCCAGGTGCCAGCCACCGCCCTGGGTGGCGCCGAGCAGAACCGTGGCGCTGCGCGCGTTGTTGGCGCTGACCGGAGCGGCCACGTAGGAGAGGTGAAGTGCCGTGGCAGCTGTGGGCAGGGCCTTGCCGGACACGAAGTCCGAGGTGATCTCGAACACGGCCAACGGGGTTTGCCCCACGGTGAAGGACGGTTGGCCTTCACACGGATTGGTCGTGGAGGGGATTGACTGCGACTTCCGCTGGCCGCCCTGAGGAACGGGGACGCTGAGAAAGCGGCAGATGGCATTGTGGACGTCGGTCGATTTCAGCGTGTCCACCGCGCTCTGGAGATCCGGGATGTCGGGGGGAGCTGCGGCGGCGTGGGCCGGGAGCGCGGTCACGGCGGACAGCAGTGCCGTCGCAGTGAGCGCGAGACCGAGCGGGCGGCGGGTACGCCGATGTGAACTCGGCGCCGGTGACATTCTGTTGATGGACATGATGTCTGCCTCACGTGGCCGAGACGCCGATTTGGGTATGGGTCCAGTCGAACGAGCTGTTGCTCACGTAGTCGTTGTAGTTCCACCAGGTGTAGGTCTGGGTGGCCGGCCAGGGATCGGCGACGGCGATGGTGTTGTTGGTCTCGTCGTAACCGTAGATGACGTTGAAGTGGCCGCCGCCGGACTTCCAGCCGATGCGTGCCAGGAAGGGACGTGAGGCATCGACCTCGGTGTGGGTCTGGTCGAACGAGGCCGCGCTGTACTGGAGAGTGCCGGTGTTGGCGAAGCCGATGAGGCGCCAAGCACCGGCGATGTCGTTGGGCGTCGCGGGCTGGTTGTTGCAGCTGACACCCGTGGCCCGGTTGGCCAGGTTGCAGAAGTCGGTCTGGCTGTAGTTGTAGCCCCACCAGCTGGCGATGGTGTTGCCCGAGGCGTCCCAGCACCACTGGCTCTGTTCCTGCTTCTGCATGTTGATGGAGTCGTAGGCGCCGGCTTGAGCCGTACCGACGGCGGCCGCCGTCCACCCCGACACGGCAAGCGCCAGAGCGGACACGGTGGTTACGAGCCTGTTTCTGCTCATTGTCCTGCCTTTCGTGAAGGGGGTGGAGAGGGTGTGGCGTGCGGGTATTGGGAGCGGTCAATGCTTCGAGAGCGGGCCCATGGGGGCATGGAAAGGAGAAGAAGGTGAATACGGAAAAGGGGTGCTCGCCTTGCGATCGCATTGCCGTTGGTGCGGCAACGGTGCCCCCACCCGGAGTCGACACGTTCCGCGCCGAACGGGCGCCTCCGTATCGGGAAGCCAGTGCCAGAGAAGCGCAAGGCGTCAACCTCGACCAGGGGCCGAGCGCGAACTTCACCCGGGTGAGTGAAACACTCCGATAATGGTTCCGCATTGCATTCCGGCTGTGCCGGTGACGTCATCCGTCACGAAATGCGCGAAGCCGATGGTGAATTGCCTCGCGCATCGTTGATGCTCGCCTTTGTAGAGGCGATCGGCGCCGGCGAGCAGATTGGCCACCAGGGCCGGCGCTCCGTCTCCCACGACACCGGGCTCTACCGTGACCGCAACACCGCGGTCAACGCCGCCCCAGCGCCACGAACTCCCTCCCCTCCGCGCCCCATTGCTCCGTCACCTTCCACCCCGACTCCCGCGCATACCGCAGCAGCGCAGGCACACCGACCCGTGCCCACGGGAACTGGGAGCCCAGGCGCCCCCGGCCGTCGTCCACCCGGACGTCCACCCGCTCGTCCACGTCCGCCGGCGCCGCCTCCACGAGCAACCGGCCTCCCGGCGAGACGACTTCGGCGACGCGCGCCAGCAGCGCCACCGGGTCCCCGCCGATGCCGACGTTGCCGTCGACGAGCAGCGCCGTCCCCCAACGCCCCTCCCCCGGCAGCCGGTCGAAGACCGACCGGCACAGGGCCGCGCCCCCGGTGCGGCGGGTGCGGGTGACGGCTGCGGGGCTGACGTCCACGCCCAGGGCCACATGGCCCAGGGCCGCGAGAGCCGACACCAGACGCCCCGGGCCGCAGCCGATGTCGATGATCGTGCCGCGGCAGCGGGCGAGGACGGTCATGTCGGCCGGGTCCGCCGCGGCGCACCAGCGCTCCACCTCCAGAGGGAGCAGCCAGCCGTCCGGGCGGCGCAGGAACAGGGGGCCGCTGCCGGCCCGTACCGCGTCCGCGTACGGGTCCGCGCACCAGGCCGTCATCGGGCGAGCCGGGCGGCCAGGGCCGCGAAGCGGCCGTGCGGGGCGGCGGCGGCCACGCGGGGCACGTCCGGTGCGGTGTCGACGTCGCGGAGTTCGGGGAGTTCGCGGACGGTCAGGCCGGCGGCGGACAGGCGTGCACGCTGGTGCGCGCCCGTCTGCGGCGTCGACATCGGTACGCCGCGCAGGAGTTCGGGGCGGGGGTCGGCGAGCCCCAGTGCCCAGAAGCCGCCGTCGGCCGCGGGGCCGAACCACGCGTCGCAGTCGTGCCAGGCGTCGTCCGCCAGCGCGGGGGCGAGCAACTCGGCCGTCACCTGCGGGGTGTCCATGCCGATCAGCAGCGCCGGGCCCGTGCACCCCGCGAAGGCCTCCGCCAGGCGTTCGTCCAACTCGCCCGCGCACTGCGGCACCACGTCGAAGCCCGGCGGCAGCCACCGGCCGGGGCGGCCGTCGAGGGCGAGTACGCGGCGGGTGGCGGGCATGGTGCGTACGGCGTGCAGGGTGTCGGCGAGAGCGGCCTCGGCCAGTGCCGCGGCCTCGTCGGAGGTGTACGGCGGGGTGAGCCGCGTCTTGACGCGGCCCGGGCGGGGTTCCTTGGCGATCACCAGAAGCGTCGTCACCGCAGCACCGCCCGCATGTCGCGCACCGCGCACCACGTGCCGCGCCAGGTGCCGGTCACCTTCGACCGGCCCG
Organism: Streptomyces sp. NPDC002536; assembly: GCF_053594995.1. Lineage (NCBI taxonomy): Bacteria > Bacillati > Actinomycetota > Actinomycetes > Kitasatosporales > Streptomycetaceae > Streptomyces > Streptomyces sp. NPDC002536. The sequence continues at coordinate 3,968 of NZ_JBSFWU010000168.1, read as the reverse complement.
TGCGCGGCAGGTACGGCACGTCCGTCTCCGTCACCCGCCATCCCTCGGCGGCGGCCCGGACGACCATCTCCAGCGGGTAGCCGCTGCGCCGGTCGGTCAGTCCCAGGGCCAGCAGCGGCTCGCGCCGGGCTGCCCGCATGGGGCCGAGGTCGTGCAGCGCGAGACCCGTGCGGCGGCGGAGCATTCCGGCGAGGGCGAGGTTGCCGACGCGGGCGTGGAGGGGCCAGGCGCCGCGGCCCTGCGGGCGGCGGCGGCCGAGGACGAGATCGGCGGAGCCGTCGCGGACGGCCGCGACGAGTCCGGTGAGCAGGCCGGGGTCGAGCGAGGCGTCGCAGTCGCAGAAGCACACGAGGTCCGCGGTGGCGGCCCGCAGCCCGGCATGGCAGGCGGCGCCGAAGCCGCGGCGCGGCTCGTGGACGACGGTGGCGCCGAGCGAGCGGGCGACGTCCGCGGAGCCGTCGGACGAGCCGTTGTCGACGACGACGGCGCGCCAGCCGTCGGGGATGCGGGCGAGCACCCAGGGCAGGGCGGCGGCCTCGTCGAGGCAGGGGAGGACGACGTCCACGGGCGGCGTCGTCATGGGTCCAATGGGGTTGGTCACCCCTCTCACCTTACGAAGACAATTCCGGCAATTCGGATCCACGGTCCTTACAGAACGAGGACGTCACTCCTGGTGAGAGCTCTCCGCACGGCATCGCGGGCGCGACAGTGCGAGGCTTGCGGCATGCAGCAGCACCCCCCGACCCCGCCCCCGCACCGTGTCCTCGTCGTCGACGACGATCCGACCGTCGCCGAGGTCGTCGCCGGATACCTCGACCGCGCCGGCTTCGCCGTCGACCGCGTCACCGACGGTCCCGCCGCCCTGGAGCGGGCCGCGGCCGCCCCGCCCGCCCTCGTCGTGCTCGATCTGATGCTGCCCGGCATGGACGGGCTGGAGGTGTGCCGGCGACTGCGCGCCGGCCACGGCCCGCTGCCGGTCGTCATGCTGACGGCACGCGGCGACGAGGACGACCGCATCCTCGGCCTGGAGGTCGGCGCCGACGACTACGTGACCAAGCCGTTCTCGCCCCGCGAACTCGTCCTGCGCGTCGAGGCCGTACTGCGCCGCGCGCAGGCCGCCGTCCCCGCGTCCGCTCCCCCGCTGCGCGCCGCCGGGCTGACACTCGACCCGGCGGCCCGCCGCGCCACCCGCGACGGAGCCGAACTCGCCCTCACCCTGCGCGAGTTCGACCTGCTGGCGTTCCTGCTGCGGCACCCCGGGCGGGCGTGCAGCCGCGAGGAGCTGATGCGCGAGGTGTGGGGCTGGGAGTTCGGCGACCTGTCCACGGTGACCGTGCACGTGCGGCGGCTGCGCGCCAAGGTCGAGGACGACCCGGCGCAGCCGCGCCTGATCCGCACCGTGTGGGGCGTCGGGTACCGCTTCGAGGGCGGTGACCTCTGATGAAGGACGTCCTGCTGATCGCCCTGTTCGCCTTCCTCGGCGCCGCGACGGCCGGGCTGCTCGGGGCCGTCGCCCTGCGGGCACTGCGCCACCGGTCGGTGGCAGTGTCGCTGACCGTGGTGGCCGCGGTGTCGGTGACGGCGATGCTCGCCGGGACGCTGGCCGTCGCGTGGGCCATGTTCCTGTCCTCGCACGACCTCACGGTGGTGACGACGGTGTGCGCGATGGCCGCCGTGGTCTCGCTGGCGACGGCCCTGCTGCTCGGGCGCTGGGTGGTCGCCCGCAGCAACGCCCTGACGCAGGCGGCCCGTTCCTTCGGCGACGGCGGCAGCTTCGCCGCACCGGGCGGAAGCGCGACGGCCGAACTTGCCGCGCTGGGCCGCGAGTTGGCTGCCACGAGCGAGAAGCTGGCGCGGTCGCGGGAGCGCGAGCAGGCGCTGGAGGCGTCCCGGCGCGAGCTCGTCGCGTGGATCTCGCACGACCTGCGGACGCCGCTGGCCGGGCTGCGGGCCATGTCCGAGGCGCTGGAGGACGGCATGGCCGAGGACCCCGAGCGCTACTTCCGCCAGATCCGCACCGAGGTGGACCGGCTCAACTCCATGGTCGGGGACCTCTTCGAACTGTCCCGCATCCATGCCGGGGCGCTGCCGCTGAGCATCGGGCGGATGTCGGTGTACGACCTGGTGGGCGACGCCCTGGCCGGGGTCGGGCCGCTGGCGCGGGAGCAGGGGGTGCGGCTGGTGGGCGACGCGGTCGAGGCACTTCCCGTCGAGGTCGACGGGAAGGAGATGACGCGCGTGCTCGGCAACCTCCTCGTCAACGCGATCCGGCGGACGCCGGCCGACGGGACGGTCGCGGTGGCGGCGCAGCGGGAGGCGGACACGGTGGTGGTGTCCGTGACGGACGGCTGCGGGGGCATTCCGGAGGAGGACCTTCCGCGCGTCTTCGACACGGGGTGGCGGGGGACGGAGGCCAGGACGCCTCCGGCGGGGGCGGGGCTGGGGCTCGCCATTGTGCGGGGGATCGTGGAGGCGCATGCGGGGCGGGCTACCGTCCGCAATGTGCCGGGGGGGTGCTGTTTCGAGGTCGTGCTGCCGGCCGCACGGGCGTGACGCGGTGCGGGGCGCGCCCCGTCAGGGGCGCGGGGCTGTTTTGATTTGCGGCTCCGCCGCGTGGGCGCGAGCAACCACCGGCGGCCCGCAGCCGAAGGGCCGGGCTCAACCCGCCAGCTCCGCCACCCCCTCCCCGAAGGGGACCCGCGGGCACCACCCCACCGCCTCCCGCAACCGCCGCGACGTCGCCGTCACATGGCGGACGTCACCCAGGCGGTATTCCCCCGTCACCACGGGCTGCGGGCCCCCGCACGCCTCGGCCAGAGCAGCGGCCAGTTCCCCGATCGTGCGCGGGCTGTCGCTCCCGCAGTTGTACGGCCTCAGCCCGCCGCCGGGCGAACCCGCCTCCAGCGCCAGTACATTCGCCTCCGCCACGTCCCGCACGTGCACGAAGTCCCGCCGCTGACGGCCGTCTTCGAAGACCTGCGGCGCCTCGCCCCGCGCGAGGGCCGAGCGGAAGAACGACGCGACGCCCGCGTACGGCGTGTTGCGCGGCATTCCGGGCCCGTACACATTGTGGTAGCGCAACGCCACCGCGCTGCCGCCCGTCGCGCGGGCCCACGACGCCGCCAGGTGCTCCTGGGCGACCTTGGTCGCCGCGTACACGTTGCGCGGGTCCAGCGGCGCGTCCTCGTCGACGAGCCCCGGCGTCAACTCCCGTCCGCAGCGCGGGCACGGCGGCTCGAAGCGGCCCGCCTCCAGGGCCCGGGGTTCGCGCGGGCCGGGGCGGACCGGGCCGTGGGCGGGGCAGTCGTAGCGGCCCTCGCCGTAGACGACCATCGAGCCGGCGAGCACCAGCGTGCGGACGCCCGCCTCGTGCATGCCGGCCAGCAGCACCGCCGTACCGAGGTCGTTGCACGCCACGTACGCGGGTGCGTCCGCGAAGTCCTTGCCGAGGCCGACCATCGCGGCCTGGTGGCAGACGGCGTCGACGCCCTTCAACGCCCGTGCCACGGCCTCGGGATCGCGGACGTCGTCCGTGGGCACGAGCCCGGTGTCCATGACGACGGGCTCGTGCCCACGGGCGGTGAGGGCGCTGACGATGTGCGAGCCGATGAAGCCCGCGCCTCCGGTGACGAGTACACGCATGACCTCGACGCTAGAGGCGGATCACCGGCCCCGCACCGCCCCGGGGCGTTCCGTCACAGGTCCGTAAGACCCGTGCTCCGCGCCTCCCAGCGCTGTTCGACCTTGCCGAAGCGCCAGTACGCGAGCGCGATCGCCCACACGACCACGAACAGGCCCACGATGACGAACCCGACGTTGTCGAGGTCGAGTCCCGAGATCCAGCCCGTGACCGCGTCGTTCAGGTCGAGCTTCTCGTGCAGGACGCCGACGAGTTCGATGGTGCCGATGAGGAAGGCGACGGCGATCGACAGTCCGGTGATGGTGAGGTTGTAGTAGACCTTGCGGAC
>NZ_JBSFWU010000167.1:0-9313 GCF_053594995.1 Streptomyces sp. NPDC002536 | reverse complement strand
CGCTACCAGTCGATCGTCGACTTCTCCGGCATCAACGAGAAGGGCGACTTCATCACCCTTCCCATGCGCACCTACTCCTCCGGCATGGCCGCCCGTCTGCGGTTTTCGATCGCGGCGGCCAAGGACCACGACGTCCTGATGATCGACGAGGCCCTCGCCACCGGTGACCGCGCCTTCCAGAAGCGCTCGGAGGAACGGATCCGGGAGCTGCGCAAGGAAGCCGGGACGGTCTTCCTGGTCAGCCACAACAACAACTCCATCCGCGACACCTGCGACCGGGTGCTGTGGCTGGAACGCGGTGAGCTGTTGATGGACGGCCCGACGGACGAGGTCGTCCGGGCGTACGAGAAGGAAACGGCCCGCTAGGCGGCGCCTGCCCCTCCCGCCGCAGTGGTGACGACGTTGACCGGTTCGTAACGATCAACTGCCTTATTACCAAGGCCGATTCGCGGCGCGCATGGCATTGTATGGATCAAGCACACACCCCGGCGGGCGTCGGGCACCTGTACGGCGTACGCTGTACCGTGCTGTTTTTGCGCCTGTTCCGCGGCGGGCGAAGGTGTACCCCGGTACCCCTCGTGCCCCCGGCCGCCGGGGCGCCGGAGAAACGGCGGAGGGGGCCGAAGGGAGGGCCGCCGCCTGCGGCGTGTCCGAAATAGGATGTTCTGGCTCGGCAGTGTAGAACGGGAGATGTGACGGCAATGGGTACGGGAACGCCCCAGATCAGAGACGCGTACGCCGTCCCCGGTCCGGGCAGCCCGCGATGACCGCGGGGACGGACGCGCACGCGCGCGCCGTGCTCGACAAGGCCGCGCACGAGAACTTCCCCGTGGCACCCTTCTTCGTGCCGCGCGCCTGGCGGGCCGACCTGATGGCCGTCTACGGCTACGCCCGCCTCGTCGACGACATCGGCGACGGCGACCTGGCCCCCGGCGGCCGCGACGCCGAGCTGCTGGGCCTGGACCGCGAGCAGGCGGACGACCGCCCGGCGATGCTGGACGCCCTCGAGGCCGACCTGCGCCGGGTCTTCGACCACAGCGGCACCGGCCCCCGCCACCCGCTGCTGATCCGCCTCCGTCCGACCGTGCGCCGGTGCGGTCTGACGCCCGAGCCCTTCCTGGGGCTCATCGAGGCCAACCGCCAGGACCAGCGGGTGAGCCGCTACGCCACGTACGAGGAGCTGCTCGCCTACTGCGAGCTGTCCGCGAACCCCGTGGGCCGCCTCGTCCTGGGCATCACCGGCACCGCAAGCCCCGAGCGGATCCGCCGCTCGGACGCGGTCTGCACCGCATTGCAGATCGTGGAACACCTGCAGGACGTCGCCGAGGACCTGGGACGCGACCGCGTCTACCTCCCCGCCGAGGACATGCAGCGCTTCCGTGTCACGGAGTCCGACCTCGCCCGGCCGACCGCGGGCGCATCGGTGCGCGCCCTGGTCGCGTACGAGGCGGAACGCGCCCGGGCCCTGCTGAATGAAGGGACCCCCCTGGTGGGTAGCGTCCACGGCAGGCTCAAGCTGTTGCTCGCGGGGTTCGTGGGCGGGGGGAGGGCCGCGCTCAAGGCGGTCGCCGCCGCAGGCCACGACGTGCTCCCCGGACCGCCGAAGCCCACCAAGCTCAGCGTGCTGCGCGAGGTGGGGGCGACATTGCGAAGAGAGGGGTGAGCGGGACCGTGAACGGAACGCCACACGCGTCCGCACCGGTACTCGCCGCGTACAGCTACTGCGAGGCCGTCACCGGACAGCAGGCCGGCAACTTCAGCTACGGCATCAGACTGCTGCCGACCGCCAAGCGGCGGGCCATGTCGGCGCTGTACGCCTTCTCCCGGCGCATCGACGACATCGGTGACGGGCCGCTGGAGCCCGAGGCCAAGCGGCTGCGGCTGGAGGAGGCCCGGGCGACGCTCGCCCGGATAAGGGACGGCGCGCTCGACGAGGACGACACCGATCCGGTGGCCGTCGCGCTCGCGCACGCCGTGCGCCGCTTCCCGATTCCGCTGGGCGCGCTCGACGAGCTCATCGACGGCGTCCAGATGGACGTCCGCGGCGAGACCTACGAGAGCTGGGACGACCTGGCCGTCTACTGCCGCTGCGTCGCGGGTGCCATCGGGCGCCTCTCGCTCGGCGTGTTCGGCACCGTGCCCGGCGCACGGGACGCCGAGCGCGCTGCGGAGTACGCCGATACGCTGGGCCTGGCGCTGCAGCTCACCAACATCCTGCGTGACGTCCGGGAGGACGCGGCCAACGGCCGCACCTACCTGCCCTCCGACGACCTCGCCAAGTTCGGCTGCTCGGACGGCTTCCACGCCGCCGTGCCCCCGCCGGGCGCGGACTTCACCGGGCTGGTGCAGTTCGAGGTGCGGCGCGCCCGCGCCCTGTTCGCCACCGGCCTGCGGCTGCTGCCCATGCTCGACCGGCGCAGCGGCGCCTGCGTCGCCGCCATGTCCGGCATCTACCGGCGGCTGCTGGACCGGATCGCCGAGGAGCCGGAGGCCGTGCTGCGCCGCCGGGTCTCCCTGCCCGGCCGGGAGAAAGCGTTCGTCGCCGTGCGCGGGCTGTCCGGGTACGACGCGCGCAGCGTCCACCGGGCGACCGCCAGGGGGCGCGCTTGATGACCCGCACGCGCACGGGCCGGTGTGCAACCCTCCGCCCGGAGGGGACGTCCCAGACAGCAGCCGAGGGGGTGGGCGCATGACCGAGGGGACGACAACCCGGCCCGAGCGGCTCCGCACAGACGAAGCAGGCCGTCCCCTGGGGGCGGCCGCGGTAGTGATCGGGGGCGGCCTGGCAGGCGTCACGGCCGCTCTCGAACTCGCCGGTGCCGGGCTGCGGGTCACCCTGCTCGAAGGACGGCCGCGCCTCGGCGGCCTCGCCTTCTCCTTCCGCCGCGGCGGCATGGCCGTCGACAACGGCCAGCACGTCTACCTGCGCTGCTGCACCGCCTACCAGTGGTTCCTGGACCGTGTCGGCGCCCGCCACCTGGCCCCCCTGCAGGACCGGCTCGACGTGCCCGTCCTCGATGTGGGGCACCCCTCCGGGCGCCCGCGCCTGGGCCGGCTGCGCCGCGCCGCCCTGCCCGTGCCGCTGCACCTGGCGGCCAGCCTGGCCACGTACCCGCACCTCTCGCTCGCCGAGCGCGCCAAGGTCGGCCGTGCCGCGCTGGCGCTCGGCGCGCTCGACCCGGAGGACCCGGCGCTGGACGGCGTGGACTTCGCCACCTGGCTGCACCGCCACGGCCAGTCCGCCCGCACCGTCGAGGCCCTGTGGGATCTGGTCGGCATCGCCACCCTCAACGCCACGGCCGACCAGGCGTCCCTGGGCCTGGCCGCCAAGGTCTTCAAGACCGGGCTGCTCTCCGCGCCCGGCGCCGCCGACATCGGCTGGGCCCACGTCCCGCTCGGCGAGCTGCACGACACCCGGGCCCGCGCCGCCCTCGACCGGGCCGGGGTGCGCACCGCGCTGCGCACCCGTGCCACCGCCGTCACCCGCAGCGCCGACGGCGGCTGGCACGTGGACACCGAGTCCGGGCCCGGCGCCACCGAGCGGCTGGACGCCGGCACGGTCGTGCTCGCCGTGCCCCAGCGCGAGGCCCACGCCCTGCTGCCCGACGGAGCCCTGGACGACCCGGACCGGCTGCTGGACATCGGCACCGCGCCGATCCTCAACCTGCACGTCGTATACGATCGCAAAGTTCTCCGTCAGCCGTTCTTCGCGGCGCTCGGCAGCCCCGTGCAGTGGGTCTTCGACCGCACGGAGTCCTCCGGGCTCGCCGGGGCGGACGGCGCCGTGCAGTACCTGGCCGTGTCGCAGTCCGCCGCGCAGGACGACATCGACCGGCCGGTCGCCGAGCTGCGCGAGCGTTATCTCCCGGAGCTGGAGCGGCTGCTGCCGGCCGCGCGGGGAGCCGGCGTGAAGGACTTCTTCGTCACCCGGGAGCGGACAGCGACGTTCGCCCCCACCCCGGGGGTCGGGCGGCTGCGGCCGCAGGCCGCCACCGACGTGCCCGGCCTCTACCTGGCCGGCGCGTGGACCGCCACGGGCTGGCCCGCGACGATGGAGGGCGCGGTGCGCAGCGGTGTCCAGGCCGCGGGCGCGGCACTCTCCGGGCTCGGCCGGCCGTACCGCGACCCCTTGCGGGAGGCGGCGGCATGACCCGGCGAGCCGACCAGGCGTGCGACCCCCGGACGGGGCGCGCGTGAGCACGACCACCAGAGGAGAGACCGTGACTTCGGCGATCCCAGCTGTCGACACCGCGGGCGTGAATGCCCTGCTGGAGCGCGGACGGGCGCTTGCCGCACCGGTACTGCGTGAGGCCGTGGGCCGGCTCGCGCCGCCCATGGACGCCGTCGCCGCCTATCACTTCGGCTGGATCGACGCCGAGGGCCGCCCGGCACACGGCGACAGCGGCAAGGCCGTGCGCCCCGCCCTGGCGCTGCTCTCGGCCGAGGCCGCGGGCGTCGCGCCCCGGGTGGGTGTGCCCGGCGCCGTCGCGGTGGAGCTCGTGCACAACTTCTCGCTGCTGCACGACGATCTGATGGACGGCGACGAGCAGCGCCGCGGCCGGGAGACCGTGTGGAAGCTGCACGGTCCCGCGCAGGCCATCCTCGTCGGCGACGCCCTCTTCGCGCTGGCGAACGAGCTGCTGCTGGAGCTGGGCACCGTCGAGGCCGGCCGGGCCACCCGCCGGCTGACCACCGCCACCCGCAAGCTCATCGACGGCCAGGCCCAGGACATCTCCTACGAGCACCGCGAGCGGGTCACCGTCGCGGAGTGCCTGGAGATGGAGGGCAACAAGACCGGCGCCCTGCTGGCCTGCGCCGCCTCCATCGGCGCCGTCCTCGGCGGCGCCGACGACAAGACCGCCGACGTCCTGGAGTCCTACGGCCACCACCTCGGCCTCGCCTTCCAGGCCGTCGACGACCTGCTCGGCATCTGGGGCGACCCGGCGGCCACCGGCAAGCAGACCTGGAGCGACCTGCGCCAGCGCAAGAAGTCGCTCCCGGTGGTCGCCGCCCTCGCGGCCGGCGGCCCCGCGTCCGAGCGGCTCGCCGGGATCCTCGCCGCCGACGCGAAGCTCACGGACGCCCAGCTCGCCGACTTCGACGAGGAGGAGTTCGCCTCCCGCGCGGCGTTGATCGAGGAGGCGGGCGGCCGGGAGTGGACCTCCCGGGAGGCCCGCCGCCAGTACGCCACCGCGATCGAGGCCCTCAACGGGGTCGACATGCCCGCGGAGGTCCGGGCGCAGCTCGTCGCGCTCGCCGACTTCGTCGTCGTACGGAAGAGATGACCACGGAAGAGATGGCTACGGAGAGATGATTCCCATTCACCCGATCTAGCGCGCAGTCGCCGGCCGGTGCCCCGTGCGGCACCGGCCGACGCAACCCCGAAGTACGGCAGTCAGCAGTACGGCATTGACGTAACTCACTGCAAAAGGGGAAGCCATGACAGCGACGACCGACGGCACCGGGGCGCATCCGCCCCGCGCGGCCGAGGCCGGACACAGCACGACCGCCGAGCCCCTGCCCGCGGCCGCGGGGGCGGCGAAGACGCACGAGGCCGCAGAACGGGCCACGGCCCGCGCCATCGAACACCTGTTGTCCCGGCAGGACGAGCAGGGGTGGTGGAAGGGCGACCTGGAGACCAACGTCACCATGGACGCCGAGGACCTGCTGCTCCGTCAGTTCCTGCGCATCCGGGACGAGGAGACCACCCGCCGCGCCGCCCGCTGGATCCGCTCGCAGCAGCGCCCGGACGGCACCTGGGCCACCTTCCACGGCGGGCCCGCCGAACTCTCCGCGACCGTCGAGGCCTACGTCGCCCTCCGGCTCGCGGGGGACGGACCCGAAGAGCCGCACATGGCCGCCGCCTCCGGCTGGGTCCGCGAGCAGGGCGGCATCGCCGCCACCCGGGTCTTCACCCGGATCTGGCTGGCCCTCTTCGGCTGGTGGAGCTGGGACCACCTCCCCGAACTCCCGCCGGAGATCATCTACTTGCCGAAGTGGTTCCCGCTCAACATCTACGCCTTCGGCTGCTGGGCCCGGCAGACCATCGTGCCGCTCACCGTCGTCGCGGCCCACCGCCCCGTGCGCCCCGCACCGTTCGTCCTCGACGAGCTGCACACCGACCCGCGCCGGCCCAACCCGCCGCGCCCGCTCGCCCCGGCGGCCAGCTGGGACGGCTTCTTCCAGCGCCTGGACAAGGCGCTGCACCTCTACCGCAGGTTCCCCATCGGCGCGCTCCGCCGCTCCGCCGTCAACTCCGCGGCGCGCTGGATCGTCGAGCGGCAGGAGAACGACGGCTGCTGGGGCGGGATCCAGCCGCCCGCCGTCTACTCGATCATCGCCCTGCATCTCCTCGGCTACGACCTCGACCACCCCGTGCTGCGCGCCGGGCTGGAGTCGCTGGACCGTTTCGCCGTTCCGCGCGAGGACGGCGCCGCCCGGATGATCGAGGCCTGCCAGTCCCCGGTCTGGGACACCTGCCTCGCGGCCGTCGCCCTCGTCGACGCCGGAGTGGCGCCCGACCACCCGGCGCTGGTCAAGGCGGCCGACTGGATGCTCGACGAGCAGATCCTGCGCCCGGGGGACTGGGCCGTGCAGCGGCCCGAACTGCCCCCGGGAGGCTGGGCGTTCGAGTTCCACAACGACAAGTACCCCGACATCGACGACACCGCCGAGGTGATCCTCGCCCTGCGGCGCATCGCCCACCCCGACCCGCAGCGCGTCGGGACGGCACTCCAGCGCGCCGCCCGCTGGACGCTGGGCATGCAGTCGAAGAACGGGGCCTGGGGCGCCTTCGACGCCGACAACACCAGTCCGTTCCCCAACCGGCTGCCGTTCTGCGACTTCGGCGAGGTCGTCGACCCGCCGTCCGCCGACGTCACCGCGCACGTGGTCGAGATGCTCTCGGTGCTCGGCAAGGAGCACGACCCGCGCACCCGGCGCGGCATCACCTGGCTGCTGTCCGAACAGGAGCCCAGCGGCGCCTGGTTCGGCCGCTGGGGCGTCAACTACCTCTACGGCACCGGGTCCGTGCTCCCCGCCCTGGTGGCCGCCGGGCTCCCCGTCGCGCACCCCGCGATCCGCAGGGCCGTGGACTGGCTGGGCGGCGTGCAGAACCCCGACGGCGGCTGGGGCGAGGACCTGCGCTCCTACCGCGACCCTGAGTGGATCGGCCGCGGCGCCTCCACCGCCTCGCAGACCGCATGGGCCCTGATGGCCTTGCTCGCCGCGGGAGAGCGGGAGAGCGAGGCCGTCGCCCGGGGCGTGGCCTGGCTCGCCGACACCCAGCGCGAGGACGGCTCCTGGGACGAGCCGTACTTCACGGGAACCGGTTTCCCGTGGGACTTCTCCATCAACTACCACCTGTACCGCCAGGTGTTCCCGCTCACCGCGCTCGGCCGGTACCTGCACGGCGAACCGTTCGCCGTGGACCGGGCACAGGAACCACGGGAGAGCTGATGGCCCCCGGCACGGGAACGCCCGCCCCCGCACCGCTGCTGATCGCCTGCGCGCTCGGCATCGAGCGCCTCGCGCTGCGCGGCGGCACGGGCGGCGCGGCCGGGCCCGTGACCGTGCTCCGCACCGGCATGGGCCCCCAGGCGGCGGACCGTGCCGTGACCAGGGCCCTCGCCGAGGGCGGTCCGCTGCGGGAGGCGGCCGTGATCGCCACCGGCTTCTGCGCCGGCCTTGCGCCGGGCATGCACCCGGGCGACCTGGTCGTCGCCGACGAGACCCGCGACGGGGAGGGCCGCACCGAGTGCCTCGGCTCCGAGATCCTCGCCAAGGAGCTCGCCCGTGCCGTCCCCGGCCGCGTCATCCACACCGGGCCGCTGGTCGGCTCGGACCACGTCGTGCGCGGCGCAGAGCGCGCCGGGCTGCACGCTTCCGGCGCACTCGCGGTGGACATGGAGTCCGCCGCCACGCTCCGAAGCGCGGTGAGGACGGGTCCGCGCCCGGTTGCGGCCGTCCGGGTGGTCGTGGACGCTCCAGAACATGAACTCGTCCGAATCGGGACCTTGCGGGGTGGAATATCAGCTTTCCGCGTACTCCGCACCGTCCTTCCGGCTTTTTTCGAATGGCACCGTTCTTTGCTGCTCCCCAGGAGGTGAGCCAGATGGCCATGCCGCTCCGCCAGACCATCAGGGTCGGGACCTATCTCTTTGAACAGAAGCTCCGGAAGCGCGACAAGTTTCCGCTGATCGTCGAGCTCGAACCGCTCTTCGCCTGCAACCTCAAGTGCGAGGGCTGCGGAAAGATCCAGCATCCGGCGGGCGTGCTGAAACAGCGGATGCCTGTTGCGCAGGCGGTCGGCGCGGTGCTGGAGTCGGGCGCGCCGATGGTGTCCATTGCGGGCGGCGAGCCGCTGATGCACCCGCAGATCGACGAGATCGTGCGGCAGTTGGTGGCCCGGCGGAAATACGTCTTCCTCTGCACCAACGCGTTGCTGATGCGGAAGAAGATGGAGAAGTTCAAGCCTTCCCCCTATTTCGCGTTCGCGGTGCACATCGACGGGCTGCGCGAGCGGCACGACGAATCCGTTGCGAAGGAGGGCGTCTTCGACGAGGCGGTGGAGGCGATCAAGGAGGCCAAACGGCGCGGCTTCCGGGTCACCACCAACTCCACGTTCTTCAACACCGACACCCCGCAGACCGTCATCGAGGTGCTCAACTTCCTCAACGACGAGCTGAAGGTGGACGAGATGATGATCTCGCCCGCCTATGCCTACGAGAAGGCCCCCGACCAGGAGCACTTCCTGGGCGTCGAGCAGACCCGTGAGCTCTTCCGCAAGGCCTTCGCCGGCGGCAACCGCCGCCGCTGGCGGCTCAACCACAGCCCGCTCTTCCTCGACTTCCTGGAGGGCAAGGCGGACTTCCCGTGCACCGCATGGGCCATCCCCAACTACTCGCTCTTCGGCTGGCAGCGCCCCTGCTACCTGATGAGCGACGGTTACGTGCCCACCTACCGGGAGCTCATCGAGGACACCGAGTGGGAGAAGTACGGGCGCGGCAAGGACCCGCGGTGCGCCAACTGCATGGCCCACTGCGGCTACGAGCCCACGGCGGTGCTGGCCACCATGGGCTCGCTCAAGGAGTCCCTGCGCGCCGCCCGGGAGACCGTCTCCGGGAACCGGGGCTGAGCGCCGTGACCACGCGCGAACCGGTCGGGCTCGGACTGCCGTCCGTCCCGTCCCGGTTGGCCGTCCGCCGTGTCAGCCGGAGGATCCAGGTCGGGTCCGTGGCTGTCGGTGGTGACGCTCCGGTGTCGGTCCAGTCGATGACGACGACGCGGACCTCGGACATCGGTGCGACGCTGC
>NZ_JBSFWU010000166.1:0-9546 GCF_053594995.1 Streptomyces sp. NPDC002536 | reverse complement strand
AACTGCGCGATCAGCCACGACGCTCCCGCAGTCGAGGTCCCCGGGGCTTCGCCCCGGACCCCTGGGGTGGTGCGTCGGCTGCAGGCCGGTGGGGGCTGGTCGCGCAGTTCCCCGCGCCCCTGACGGGGCGCCCCGCTTACGGGGTGCGCCGTGTCGCCGTCCACGCGCCGCAGGCCAACGTCAGCTTCGCCGTGAAGCTGATCCACAGCAGCAGCGCGACCGGCGTGCCGAAGGCCCCGTACATGCTCCTGGCGGCCACCCCGCGCAGATAGCCGCTCAGCACGAGCTTGAGCACCTCGAAGCCGACGGCCCAGATGAGCGCGGCCACGGCGAGGCGGCGGCGCTCCGGGTGCACGCCGGGCAGCCGCGAGAGCACGTAGAGCATCAGCAGGAAGTCGGCCAGCACGGCAGCGCAGAACCCGGCGGCGGTGAGGAAGGAGCCGCCGCCCACGCCCGTGTGCTCCACGACCCAGCCGACGGCGGCGGTCGCGAAGGCGGAACAGCCGACGGACACCAGGGCGACCGCCCCCAGGCCGAGCAGCACGGCCGCGTCCTTGAGCTTGAGCAGGACGACGTTCCCGGGGTCCTCCTCCAGCTCCCACACGGCCCGCAGGCACTCGCGCAGCTGGCCGACCCAGTTGATCCCGGTGAGCAGGAGCAGGGCTCCGGCGATCAGCCCGACGGTGCCGGCGTTGTTCGTGAGCGACCCGAGGTCGAGCCCGGGCACCTGCTCGGCGATCCGGTGCTGGAGGTCCTTGCTCTGTTTCTCGCTGAGCAGCGCGGCGGTGACGGCCGCGCCGACGGTGATGAGCGGGAAGAGGGCCAGGAAGCTGGTGAAGGTGATGGTGGCGGCGAGCCGGTTCCACTTGACCCGGGTGAGGGTCTCGTAGGCGTGCCAGGCGTGGGTGCGGGTCAGGCGGGTGTAGGCGGGGCCGATGACGGGTAGCTGGGTGAGCCGGTCCATGCGGGCTCTTCTACCCGATTCAGGGCACCTGCGGTGCGGCTCCCGGCAGCAGTGAGCCGCCCTGCCGCGGCACGGCGGGCGTCACGGCCGGCGCGGATCCGCGAAAGGGAAAGTCCCGCTCCAGCCGCCACACACCGTCCTCCCCCTGTTCGTAGAGGGCGAAGCAGCCCGTCGTCCACTCCGCCTCGTAGTCCGCGAGCTCCGCGTACGCCCGGTCCATCGCCTCCTCGGCGATGCCGTGCGCCACGGTCACGTGCGGGTGGTACGGGAACTGCAGCTCGCGCGCGACGGGGCCCGACCCGTCGCGGATCCGCTTCTGCAGCCAGGCGCACGAGGACGAGCCCTCGACCACGTTGACGAAGACGACGGGCGACAGCGGGCGGAACGTGCCCGTCCCGGACAGCCGCATGCGGAAGGGCCGGCCCTGGGCGGCGACCCCGGCCAGGTGCTCCTCGATCGCGGGCAGCGACGACGCGTCGACCTCGGTGGGCGGCAGCAGGGTCACGTGCGTGGGAATGCCATGGGCGTGCGGGTCCCCGAAGCCCTCCCGGCGCTTTTGGAGAAAGCTGCCGTACGGCTCCGGGACCGCGATCGAAACGCCGAGCGTCACGGTTCCCATTGCGTTCTCCCTCCTGCTGCTCCTGTGCACCGGTATGTGCCCGTGGTCAGTGTGGCGGCTGTGCCGGGTCCGCGGCCAGGTTCCCTGGTCCCGGGGGCCGGGGGACCAACGGCCTCAGTGCTTGGCGGGCAGGAAGCCCACCTTGTCGTAGGCCTGGGCGAGCGTCTCGGCCGCGACGGCGCGGGCCTTCTCCGCGCCCTTGGCCAGGACGGCGTCCAGGGTCTCCGGGTCGTCCAGGTACTCCTGCGTACGGGCGCGGAACGGGGTCACCCACTCCACCATCACCTCGGCGAGGTCGGTCTTGAGCGCACCGTAGCCCTTGCCCTGGTACTTCTCCTCCAGTTCCGGGATTCCGGTGCCCGTGAGCGTGGAGTAGATGGTGAGCAGGTTACTGACGCCCGGCTTCTGCTCGGGGTCGAAGCGGATCACGGTGTCCGTGTCGGTGACCGCGCTCTTGATCTTCTTCGCCGAGACCTTGGGCTCGTCGAGCAGGTTGATCAGGCCCTTGGTGGTGGAGGCCGACTTGCTCATCTTGGCCGTCGGGTCCTGCAGGTCGTAGATCTTCGCGGTCTCGCGGACGATGTGCGCGGACGGGATCTTGAAGGTCTGGCCGTAGGTGCCGTTGAAGCGCTCGGCGATGTCGCGGGTCAGCTCGACGTGCTGGCGCTGGTCCTCGCCGACCGGCACGGAGTCGGCCTGGTAGAGCAGGATGTCGGCGACCTGGAGGATCGGGTACGTGAACAGGCCGACGGTGGTGCGGTCGGCGCCCTGCTTGGCGGACTTGTCCTTGAACTGGGTCATGCGGGAGGCCTCGCCGAAGCCGGTGAGGCAGTTCATCACCCAGGCGAGCTGCGCGTGCTCGGGGACGTGGCTCTGGATGAAGAGGGTGCAGCGCTCCGGGTCGAGCCCGGCGGCCAGCAGCTGGGCCGCGGCGATGCGGGTGTTGGCGCGCAGCTCCATCGGGTTCTGCGGCACGGTGATCGCGTGCAGGTCGACGACCATGTAGAAGGCGTCGTGGGTCTCCTGCAGAGCCACGTACTGGCGGATGGCACCGAGGTAGTTCCCGAGGTGGAACGAGCCTGCAGTGGGCTGGATACCGGACAGGGCGCGCGGACGATCAAGGGCCATGCACACATTCTCTCAGGTGCGGCGGCGGACTCGGGCCGACGGTGGGCGACAGGGGTGTAGAAAAGGCGGCAGCAGCATGCACCGACCCGAACGGAGCACGTGTTGACGTCCACAGAACGCAGCATCGCCGCCGCCGAGGAGCACAGCGCGCACAACTACCACCCGCTGCCGGTCGTGGTGGCGACCGCGCAGGGCGCATGGATGACCGACGTCGAGGGCCGCCGCTATCTCGACATGCTGGCCGGCTACTCGGCCCTCAACTTCGGGCACGGCAACCGCCGTCTGATCGACGCGGCCAAGGCCCAGCTCGACCGGGTGACGCTCACCTCACGGGCCTTCCACCACGACCGGTTCGCCGACTTCTGCGCACAGCTGGCCGCGTTGTGCGGCATGGAGATGGTGCTCCCCATGAACACCGGTGCGGAGGCGGTCGAAACGGCCGTGAAGACCGCGCGCAAGTGGGGCTACCGGGTCAAGGGCGTGCCGGACGGCCGGGCGAAGATCGTCGTGGCGGACAACAACTTCCACGGGCGCACGACCACGATCGTCTCCTTCTCGACGGACCCGGAGGCGCGGGCCGACTTCGGCCCCTACACCCCCGGCTTCGAGATCGTCCCCTATGGCGACCTGGCGGCGCTGGAGGCCGCGGTCGACGAGCACACGGTGGCCGTGCTGCTGGAGCCGATCCAGGGCGAGGCGGGGGTGCTGGTGCCGCCCGCGGGCTACCTGGCGGGGGTGCGCAGACTGACGGCCGAGCGGAACGTCCTCTTCATCGCGGACGAGATCCAGTCCGGCCTGGGCCGCACGGGAAAGACGTTCGCGTGCGAGCACGAGGGCGTGGTGCCCGACATGTACGTGCTGGGCAAGGCGCTGGGCGGCGGCGTGGTGCCGGTCTCCGCGGTGGTCTCGTCGAAGGATGTCCTGGGCATCTACCGGCCCGGCGAACACGGTTCCACCTTCGGGGGGAATCCTCTGGCGTGCGCGGTGGCCCTGGAGGTCATCGCCCTCCTGCGCTCCGGCGAGTACCAGGACCGGGCGACGGAACTGGGCGACCACCTGCACCGCGAACTCAACCGCCTGACCGCCTCCGGCGCGGTGACCGCGGTCCGCGGCCGCGGCCTGTGGGCGGGCGTGGACATCGCCCCGTCGCACGGGACGGGACGGGAGATCTCGGAGCGGCTGATGGAACGCCGGGTGCTGGTGAAGGACACCCACGGCTCGACGATCCGCATCGCGCCGCCGCTGGTCATCTCCAAGGAGGACCTGGACTGGGGCCTGGAACAGCTGCGGGCGGTGCTGGGGGGCTGACGGGGCTTAATTACGGTCACGCTGCCGGGCCTTGGCGGGGGCGCGGGCCCGGCGGCGCCGCACAATCAGCCCAGGGTGATCAGCCGCAGCACGGTGATCGTGAGAACTTGCGGATCGGGGCTCACCTCGTAACGCACGATCGCAACGCCCCCGACAGCGCTGTCCCGCCGGTTCCGATCCCCTCCGACTGCCGACGATCCACAGCCGTACGGGTCGGCCCCCAATGCGGCCATACCGTCGTTGAACGCCTTCTTCCGCTCCGGCGGAATCGTGTCCCTCCCCGCCCGGGCCTCGTCGGTCCAGGCCACACGGTATGCACTCAACCGGCGCTCCTCCACGCGTCGTCACTCTCACTGTCGAATGTCACGCCCGAGAAGTCCCCGGCCCTGACGCGATCGGCCAACTCGGCCTCGGCAGCGTCCTGATCGGTGGGGATCCTCATGGCCCAACGGGCCAGCAGGAGCGGAAGATCGGCAGCCTCGGCCTGCTCGACCTCCGTGTTGAAGCCCTCCCGCATCTCGGCTGGCAGGGCTTCGCGGATGCCCAGGATGGTCGAGGGCAGTTCGACGGGGCCTCCCGTCATGTGCATCACGAACGACTTCGCACGGGCCATCTTCGCCACTCTCCTCGACGCTGCGGGTTGGTGTGCTGTGCGCAAGAGGTTGTGCACCACGGGGCATACACAGTATCCGCGCGTACCGCTTGCGCACGGTGTTCGTCGCTCACTCGGCGAACGTACCTCCGGCGGGATTTCCGCCCCCACGCCGCTTCACACGTTCGAGGCCAGTGCCGACAGGCCCGCAGCGCCCTCTCGTGGCACCGGCTACCCTCCCGGGCCCCGCTCCGGGGCGCCCGTCGCTCACGGACGCACCCGACGGACACCTGGTGCACGTGCAGCGGTGACCCGGACTGTCCCGGTTCGTTCTCCTTGCGAAGCTTGTCGATTCGCGCCGAAGGAGAACCTCCCATGCGCCTCCGTTACGCACTGGCCCCCCTGGCCGCCGCCCTGTCCGTCGCCGCCGTCGCCCCGCTGGACGCGGCGGCGGCCGACGCTCCGGCCGCGCGGCCCATCGTCCCCGAGGCCGTGGCGCTGAACGCGCAGGCCGATCTGCCGAAGGCCTCCGACATCCGGGAGCTCGACAAGGAGCTCACCGCACCGGAGGCGGCACCTGCTCCGCAGGCGGCGCCGCAAGCCGCCCCGCAGGCCAAGGCGCCTGCGGCCAAGCCCGCGGCCAAGAAGGCGCCGATGCCCTCGCCCGACGGGGGCGAGGAGGAGGGCGGCCCGGAGCGCGCACCCGACGGCGGGCCGCTCGCGCCGCTCCTCGGTGCGCTCCAGAACGTGCCGCTCCTCGGCGGGCTGCTGGGCGGTGGCCACTAGCACGTCGTCTGCGGGCGCGTCGTGGTCGATCGCGCAGTTCCCCGCGCCCCTTACGGGGCGATCACGTGCGGGACGAACCTCGCGTACCCGTCCGTGATCAGACCCGCCGACTCGCGGATGCCCAGCCCGGCCGGCTCGTCCTCCACCGTCCACGCGCCCAGCACCACACGGTTGCCGTCGAAGTCCGGCAGCGGGGCCAGCTCCTGGTAGCAGCAGGGTTCGTCCCGGACCACCGGGTCCGGGGCGCCCTGCGCATGGAGCGTGACGCCCGCGCCCTCGCGCCCCAGCAGCGGCTTGGCCACGTACCCCGTCGTACGGGCCAGCTCCCGCGGGCCGTCCAGATAGGCCGGCAGCAGGTTCGGGTGCCCCGGGAACAGCTCCCACAGCACCGCCAGCAGCGCCTTGTTGGACAGCAGCATCTTCCACGCCGGCTCGATCCACAGCGTCGAGCCCGTGCCCCCGCCGTTGTCGAGCGTGTCCAGCACGTGCGGACCGAACTCGTCCGTCGCCAGCCACTCCCACGGGTAGAGCTTGAAGCAGGCCCGTATGAACCGCAGCGACTTGTCCACGAAGCGGCCCGACAGCGGGTCCCAGCCGATGTCCTCCATCGAGATCGCCTCCGTCGCGATGCCGGCCTGCCCGGCCGTCTCGCGCAGGTACGCGACCGTCATCAGGTCCTCGCCCAGCTCGTCCCCCGCCGAGTGCGCGAAGTGCACGGGCGCGCCCGGCGGCAGCAGCGGCGCCTGCCGCCGCCACGCGTCGACCAGCCGCTCGTGCAGCGAGTTCCACTGGTCGGTGCCCGGCACGTCCCCGAACCGGTCCTCCATCCAGAACCACTGCGCGCTCGCCGCCTCCACCAGGGAGGTCGGGGTGTCGGCGTTGTACTCCAGCATCTTGGCGGGCGCACCCGTGCGCCCGTCGTAGTGCAGGTCGAACCGCCCGTAGAGGGAAGGGAGTTCGTCACTGCGCACCCATGCCTCCGCGACGAGCGCCGCCAGCCGCGGGTCCGTGATGCCGAGCTCCGCGAACCGCTCC
The DNA here is from genome assembly GCF_053594995.1 of Streptomyces sp. NPDC002536. Classification (NCBI taxonomy): domain Bacteria; kingdom Bacillati; phylum Actinomycetota; class Actinomycetes; order Kitasatosporales; family Streptomycetaceae; genus Streptomyces; species Streptomyces sp. NPDC002536. The sequence continues at coordinate 3,114 of NZ_JBSFWU010000166.1, read as the reverse complement.
TTCTCGACGATGTGGCCCGCCGCCTCCAGGCACATCCCGTGCAGCTCCGCCACCACCGCCTCCAGCGCCTCGACCTCCGGCAGCGTGAAGGAGTAGTACGCGCTCTCGTCCCAGTACGGGCGCAGCGAACCGTCCGGGTGCCGGCACAGGGGATAGATCAGCCCCTGCTCCTCGACCGTCGCCTGCCAGTCCGGGCGCGGTGCGATGCGGTGCCGCTGCATCGCGCTCAGCCGCCCGCGCCGTGGCCCGAGCAGCCGAAACCGCCCCGGTTGACGGCCTGGCTCTTCGTGAACGTGCCGCGGTCCGCATACCCGCTGGAACGGTCCGACCCGTAGTACCAGCGGCCGGCCCCGCCGCCACCCGTGGCCCCGCCGCCCTTGTTGTCCTTGCACGCCTTGCTGTCCAGGACCTTGTAACCCTTGGACACGTCATAGCTGTTCGGGTCGACGCACCGCTTGTCCGGCTCCGAACCGCAGGACGTCAGGGCCGTGGCGAGCAGACCCATTCCGCCGAGTATGACCGTGCTCGACCGCCAGCGACGTGGTTGTCCTGACTGTCCCATCTTTTTTCGCCCCCGTGTACTGAAGAGTGCGGCCCACCCTAGACCCGCCCTCCGACACCCCTAGAGTCGGTCCCGTGATCCTCGGAATGCTCTGCGCTCTCGGCACCGCCGTCTGCTTCGGCACCGCCTCCGTCCTCCAGGCCGTGGCGGCTCGCGCCACGGCCCCGGGCAGCGGGTCCGGCGTCGACGCCGTGCTGCTGATGCGGGTGGTGCGGCAGTGGCGCTACGTGGCCGGGCTCGCGCTCGACGCGCTCGGCTTCGTGCTCGAAGTCGCCGCGCTGCGGCTGCTGCCGATCTACGCGGTGGGCGCTGCGCTGGCTTCGAGTCTGGCGGTCACCGCGGTGACCGCGTCGCGGGTACTGCGGACCCGCCTGAGCGGCATCGAGTGGGCCGCCGTGCTCACCGTGTGCGGCGGGCTCGGGCTGCTCGGCCTCGCCTCCGGTGCGGAGGGGCACGAGACGGGGTCCATGGCCCTGAAGGTGGGCACGCTGTGCGTGGGCTTCGCCGTGCTGGCCATCGGTGCCGCCGGTGGGCGCCTCCCCGGACGGGCACGGCCCGCCGTGCTCGGGCTGGGCGCGGGCGTCGGCTTCGGGGTGGTCGAGGTCGCGGTGCGGCTCGTCGACGACGTGTCGCCTGCGGCGGTGCTCACCAACCCTGCGGCCTATGCGGTGTTGGTGGGCGGCGGTTCGGCGTTCCTGCTGCTGACGTCCGCACTGCAGCGGGGTTCCGTGACGGCGGCCACGGCCGGCATGGTCATCGGCGAGACCCTCGGCCCCTCCCTGGTGGGCGTCATCTGGCTCGGCGACCGCACCCGGGAAGGGCTCGCACCCTTGGCGGTTGCGGGGTTCGTGCTCGCGGTGCTGGGGGCGCTGGCGCTGGCGCGTTTCGGGGAGGCGCCGACGGAAACGGTGCCTCTTTCAGAGGGTGCGGACGAACTTGGCCCAGGCCACGTGCGGGAGGAGCAGGGCGGGGCCTGAGGGGGCCCTCTTGCTGTCGCGGACGGCTATAGCGGCTTCGCCGCCGGGTATGTTGTCGGCTATCTCCAGGCAGTCCTCTTGGCCACTGCTGTACGTGGACTTGCGCCAGTTCGCGCTGCTCAGGTCGGCTCTCATCTGCCGAATTCCTCCATTGCCATTTCAATGTGCTTGATAGACGCGGTCGTTGAAAGCGCGGCTGCATGTACGAGGTGGTACCGATAGGAGTGTTGCGCCACCTCTCTGCGATCCCGCACGATGCCGGTCAAGGACGGTGAGCCTTCGAGGTACACCACATCCGGGGAGTTGTCGAAGGACAACACCGTCACCGAACCACCCATGGCGGCATGGCAACCCGCCGCGAACGGTAGAACTTGCACCTCGACGTTCGGTGACGCAGCAGCCTCCAACAGGCGCCCCAACTGTTCACGCATGACTGCAGCGCCACCGACCCAACGGCGAATCACCGCCTCGTCGAGCACGGCCCACAGCAGTGGAGGAACGTCCCTGGCCAGGACGGCTTGTCGCGCCATCCGCGCGGCTACCTTTTCCTCGATTTCACCTGGGCCACACCATGGCAACGCGTGACGCATCAGCTCACGGGCATACGCCGGAGTCTGCAACAACCCAGGCACACAGTGGGCCAGGTACTTGTGGATGGCGGCAGCCCTGGCTTCGTAGTCCTTGTACTTGCGATACGCGTCCGTCGGCGGGAACCGCTTGATGTGATCCCAAAGGTCGCGCAAGTCGCCGTCCGCCCCCAGGAGCTTGTCCAGCTGATCCGAGACGTCCTTGGTCGGGATCTCGTTGCCCAGTTCGTACTGAGCAATACGACTGTGGGCAATAGGGATCATGTCGCCCAACTGCCTCTGCGTCCAGCCCGCCCGGATGCGCAGCTTGCGCATCTTCGCCCCGTACAGGGCGGGGAGGGACACCGACGGGTCAAGTTCCTTGGGTGCAGGCACCGTTCATGCCCCCAATTTTCGGGTCGAGGCGGCGAAAGCCGTTACCCCTGGCGAGCGTAGCCCCACGCCCCGACACTGACACCGGAACGGAGAACACACCCCACCACCGAGGTACCCCATGCCCACTCCCCCACACGTCCGAGCGGCCGCCGCCCAGGCGGCCCGCGACCTGCACGACGCGTTCCGCGCGCACGGCTGTGCCGTCGAGGTCGTACCGCAGCCGCCCGTGAACGGGCAGGTGTACCTCGCCATCTACGACCCGCTGAGCGGCACCGAGGCCCGGCTCCTCACGGCAGCGCTGCAGGCGTACCGGCCGCCGCCCTGCGAGGAATGCCGCACGTACAAGCGCACGTGGGCGGAGGCGGTGCGAACCGCCAACGGCTCGGCCGCAACGGAGACGTTGCGGGCGATGGGCGTGCACCAACGGCACGCCCATTCCTGAGGGTATGGGACCGGGGCTCACACAGGCGCCGCCGGCCCCCACGCGCCATCCCAGCACGGCCCATTGTGGTGCGCCCCGTCAGGGGCGCGGGGAACTGCGCGATCAGCCACCGACGGCCAGCAGATCGGAATAGCGCGGAGGAGGGGAAGAGAGGGGGTGGGGGGGTGGTGA
>NZ_JBSFWU010000165.1:0-9607 GCF_053594995.1 Streptomyces sp. NPDC002536 | reverse complement strand
CTGATATGTCGAGCGCCGTGGGTCTGTGGCTGGTCGCGCAGTTCCCCGCGCCCCTTACGGGGCGCGGCCCCCGACTCGCCTTGCGGCGCTGCATGGCGGTGCCGCCGCAAAGGCGAAGGGCCCGTTTTCCCCTGTTCGTACCAGGGGGAAACGGGCCCACATTCATGTGCCCCGTAAGGGGCGCGGGGAACTGCGCGACCAGCCAAAAACGGCCCGCAGCCTTACGCGAACGCCAGGTGACCGACCCAGTAGCTCAGCGCAGCCACCGCGGCAGCGGCAGGCATCGTGATGAACCAGCCCAGAATGATGTTCTTGGCGACACCCCAACGCACCGCGTTGACCCGCTTGGTCGCCCCGACGCCCATGATCGCCGAGGTGATGACGTGGGTCGTCGAGATCGGCGCCTGGAACAGGAACGCCGTGCTGAACATGACCGACGCGCCCGTGGTCTCCGCCGCGAAGCCCTGCGGCGGGTCCAGCTCGATGATCTTCCGGCCGAGCGTGCGCATGATGCGCCAGCCGCCCGCGTAGGTGCCGAGCGAGAGCATCACGGCGCAGGCGATCTTCACCCAGACCGGGATCGGGTCGTTCGGACCCTCGACGTTGCCGATGACCAGCGCCATGACCACGATGCCCATGGTCTTCTGGGCGTCCTGCAGACCGTGGCCGAGGGCCATGCCCGCCGCCGACACCGTCTGGGCGATCCGGAAGCCGCGCTTCGCCTTGTGCGGGTTCGCCTTCCGGAAGAGCCACATGATGGCGACCATGACGAGGTAGCCCAGCACCAGACCGACGAGCGGCGACAGGAACATCGGCAGGACGACCTTGTCCCAGACGCCCCACCAGTAGACGGTCGACGAACCGGCGAGAGCCGCGCCCACCATGCCGCCGAAGAGCGCGTGGCTGGAGGAGGACGGCAGGCCGAAGTACCAGGTGACGAGGTTCCAGACGATCGCGCCGACCAGGGCGGAGAAGAGGATCAGCATCCCCTGGTTGCCGGTCGGCGTCTCGATCAGACCCTTGCTGACGGTGTGCGCGACGCCGCTGCCGAGGAACGCACCGGCGAGGTTCATCACCGCCGCCATCGCGAGGGCCGCGCGCGGGGTCAGCGCCCGCGTGGAGACCGAGGTCGCGATCGCGTTCGCGGAGTCGTGGAAGCCGTTCGTATAGGTGAATCCGAGCGCGACCGCGATGGTCACGACAAGTGCAAACGTATCCACCGGAGGTCAGGACTCCTTGACCGCGATGGTCTCGACGGTGTTCGCGACGTGCTCGAACGCGTCGGCGGCCTCCTCCAGCACATCCACGACCTGCTTGAGCTTGAGCACCTCGATGGCGTCGTACTTGCCGTTGAAGAGCTGAGCCAGGAGCTTGCGGTGGATCTGGTCGGCCTGGTTCTCCAGCCGGTTGACCTCGATCCAGTACTCCGTGAGGTTCGTCATCGTGCGGAGGTTGGGCATCGCCTCGGCGGTCAGCTCCGCGGCCCGGGCCAGGACCTCGATCTGCTGCTCGACGCCCTTGGGCAGTTCCTCGATCTGGTAGAGGACGACCAGGTCGACGGCCTCCTCCATGAAGTCCATGATGTCGTCGAGCGAACCGGCGAGGGTGTAGATGTCCTCACGGTCGAACGGCGTGATGAAGGAGGAGTTCAGCTGGTGGAAGATCGCGTGGGTCGCGTCGTCCCCCGCGTGCTCCGCTGCCCGCATGCGCTCGGCGATCTCGGCCCGGGCGGAGGGCTCCGCGCCGAGCAGTTCCATCAGGAGCTTGGAGCCCGTGACGATGTTGTCCGCGGATGCGGCGAACATGTCGTAGAAGCTCGTCTCCCTGGGGGTCAGACGAAAGCGCACGTGGGATCCTCGGGGTGCAGCGGAATCGGTCTCGTCGATGCTAGGCGCATCATCCGGCCACAGCTAACTGGCATTCCCTCAGTGTCGCCCATCGGGCAGAGTGCTCACCAAGGCGGTACCGCCTCCGACGGGGAATTTCGGTAGAATATACCCATAGGGGGTATACGAATCGGCTCTGACCGCGGTCCTGTGCACTGTGAATGCATTGTGGATGACCAGCGCATATACGCCGGTGGAAGCACGGAGGGCAGCATGACGGCCACGGAGGCCACAGTGACCAGCACCACTGATCCGGCCACAGAGGCCTGCCACGGCGCGCCGGAGACCCCCGGCGCATCCGGCCCCTACGGCTACAGCAAGCAGAAGGACCAGCACCTCAAGCGGCTGCGCAGGATCGAGGGCCAGATCCGCGGCCTGCAGCGGATGGTCGAGGAAGACGTCTACTGCATCGACATACTCACGCAGGTGTCGGCGAGCACGAAGGCCCTGCAGTCGTTCGCGCTGCAGCTGCTGCAGGAGCACCTGCGGCACTGCGTGGCGCAGGCGGCCGTGCAGGGCGGCGACGAGATCGATGCGAAGGTGGCGGAGGCCAGTGCGGCGATTGCGCGGTTGCTGCGGACCTAGCCTTGTGTTTCGCCTGCGGGCCGTCCTCGGCTGGTCGCGCAGTTCCCCGCGCCCCTTTCGGGGCGCGGCAGCGGGCCGGAAATCACTCCGCCCCGTCCTCCGGCGGTGCCCATGGGCCCACGCCCAGGACCTGGTCGATCCGGTCCGCGCTGAGCCGGTCCTCGTCGGCGCTGGATGCGGCGATCATCAAATCGCCGTAGAGGTCGATCTCGACGAGGGCCACGGGATCCGTCCCGCACGACGAACCGCGTCGCGAAACCACGTGATTCACCTCCTCGCGTTCCCCGGGGCACCCCCTCGGGCCCCGGCTGTCCAGCGTAGTGAGCTGCTCCCACAGTGGGCATGACACAGATGGACCATTTCCATGGCCAACTGCGCCTCGCCGCGCTATTTCTGGGGCGAGGCAACGGTCCCCGCATAGATATCTGCGGGTGCCGGCAGAGAGACCTCGGGCCTGGGTCCGAAGGAGAACAGTTCGACCGTCGAGACCACGGTCATCGGCGCCTCGGGCGCGGCGGACACCGTGGACGCGGCCGCCGCCGTGGTCACCCGCCCCCGGCCCGCCGGGGCCCCGGCCTCGGCCACCCCGAAGCGGTAGCGCAGCAGGTGGGGCCTGCCCGACCCGTCCACGTACGCGTCGAACGCGACCGTCCCCGTGGTGAACCCTTTCGCCGCGGCCGCCAGTGCCGCCCGGTCCCGCTCGGGGGCCGTGCGTGCCGCGCGGCCGAGGTCGATCGTCCCCCAGTAGTGCGCCACCTGCTCCCCGTCCAGCTGCTCGGACCCCGCATAGGCCACCCCCCGCGCCCCGCCCAGCAGTTCCACCGCGGCCAGCGGATCCGTGGCGCCGCTGGTGAGCAGGTCGCCGTCGGCGAGCGAACCCGCTTCGAGCCGGACCCACTTGCCCGTGGGCACGCCCGCGCCCCGGTTCTTCATGTACAGCGCGCCCGGCGTGAAGACCTCGGTGATCGGCCGGTGTTCCGCGGCGCCCTCGGCGTCCTCGGGCAGCATCACGGTCAACTGCCCGACGGGCCGGCTGAAGTCGTAGACGCCCTGACCGTGGATGGTCAGCCGGGTACCCCCGCTGACCGTCTCCATCGACGTGCGCACCCGCGCACCGCCCGAGCGGGCGAGCACCCCGGCGGCCCGGCGCACGGCGGTGAGCGCCTGGCTCGGCTCGGCCGGGCCGAGCGCCTGGCGGACCTGGCCGGCGGCGCCGTGCTTGCCGTCCTGCCCGGCCCCGGCCCGGTGCGGATCGGCGCACCCGGACACCAGCAGGGCCGCGGCGACCCCGCCCGCCACCGCTCCGGCGGCCGTCGCGACCGTGCGTCTGCGTCCCTGTCCGCGCACCGCCATGTCCGTAAAGCCCCCTGTCCGCCGCACGCCAGATGGAACCCGTTCCTTTCAACGACCGCTCCCTCGTCGCCGTCACGGCCGGGTAGCGTGGTCGCGTGTCCGAAGCAGCCTCCGCACACCCCCACGCGGAACACTCGACCAGCACCAGCGAACGCGGCTCGTTCTGTACGGCCCGCTGTGTCTGCGGCTGGTACGGTCCCGCCCGCCGGGCCCGCTCGCTGGCCCGCGAGGACGCCGACACCCACCTCGCCTCTGCAGGACGACCATGAGGCCGACCATGAGGCCGACGCGACCGACCATGCGATGACCTGAGACGACACCGGGTCTCCCCCGGCCGGAACCGCCTGCCCCGGCACACCATCTGACTCAGCGCGGGGGCAGGGAAATCCGGTGCGTCAAGGGGGAGACATGGCCATCAACAGGCGCCAACTGCTGGGAGCGGGCACGGGGCTGGCGGCGACCGGCATCTGGGCCGCCTCGTGCGACGGCGCAGCGGGCCGGGTGGCCCCCGGCCGCATGGCCAGCGCCGGCCGCACCGGCGCCCCCTCCGCCCGGGCGGCCGCCGCCGACTGGACGGCCCTGGCCAAGGGCCTCTGCGGCGGCCTCGTCCGCCCCGACGACGCCGACTACGCCGCGGCCCGCCGGCTCTACAACACCCGCTACGACGGCCTGCGCCCGGCCGGCGTCGCCTACGTCGCGGGCACCCCCGACATCGCCGCCTGCCTCGCCTTCGCGCGCCGGTTCTCCATACCCGTGTCCATACGCAACGGCGGCCACAGCTATGCGGGTTGGTCGAGCGGCGACGACCGGCTCGTCATCGACGTCTCCCGGCTGAGGACCGTCCGCACGGACTCCGCCACGACCGCCGTCATCGGCGCGGGCGCCAAGCTCATCGACGTCTACACGGGCCTGGCCGCGCACGGCGTCACCATCCCCGGCGGCTCCTGCCCCACCGTCGGCGTCTCCGGCCTCACCCTCGGCGGCGGCCACGGCGTCCTCTCCCGGGCCTACGGCCTGACCTGCGACAGCCTCACCGGCGCCACCCTCGTCACCGCCGACGGCAGGACGCTGGACTGCGACGCCGACCGCAACACGGACCTCTTCTGGGCCCTGCGCGGCGCGGGCAACGGCAACTTCGGCGTCGTCACCGAACTGCGCTTCCGCACCCGCCCCGTGGGCAACGGCGTCACCGGCTATGTCTCCTTCCCCTGGTCCAGGGCCGCGGAGGTGCTGCGCGCCTGGCAGGAGTGGGGGCCGACGCTCCCCGACGAGATCTGGTCCGCGTGCGACCTGTCCGCCACGGCCAGCGGAAATCCGCGCATATCCGTCGCCGCCTTCACCCTGGGCAGCCAGGGCGACCTCGAGAACGCCCTGGACCAGCTGATCGAGAACACCGGCAGCTCCCCCGCGGGCCACCCGCCCCGGCTGCGCAGCCACTCCTACCTGGACACCGTGCGCGCCTATGCCGGCTGCGGCGACAAGTCCACCGAGCAGTGCCACCTCCCCGGCACCGTCCCCGGCCACGACGCCGCGGGCACGCTGGAGCGCGAGACCTATGCGGCGCGCTCGGACTTCTACGACCGCTCGCTGAGCGAGGACGGCATCCGCGCGCTGCTCGGCCAGCTGGAACGATTCAGCGCAAGCGGCGGCAGCGGCGGCGCCTCCGTGCAGCTGACCGCGCTGGGCGGCGCCGTCAACCGCGTACAGCCGCTGGCCACGGCCTTCGTCCACCGCCGCTCCCGCTTCCTGGCCCAGTACCTGACCTCCTGGCAGGAGGGCGGCTCCGGCACCTCGCAGCTGTCCTGGCTGGACGGCATCCACGCGGCCATGCTGCGGCACGCCTCGGGAGCGGCGTACCAGAACTACACGGACCCGGCGCTCAAGGACTGGCGGCAGGCGTACTACGGCAGCGCGGCGGACAGCCTGAAGAAGATCAAGAACCGCTACGACCCGGACAGGGTCTTCGACTTCCCGCAGGCGCTGTAAAAAAACCCGCGCCCCGTAAGGGGCGCGGGACCTCAGGCGGCGAGGTCGTTGTGCCGGTGCCCCACGGCCCCGGCCTGATCCGCCACCGCGACCAGCGGCACCCGCGCCCCGGGCGCCCGTACGAGCCACCCGGCCCGGGACCGGGCGACCCAGCCCGCCGCAGGCGTCAGCAGCATCATCGCCAGCGGTGCGAGCAGCAGCGCGACGGCCGTCCCGAGAGCCAGTCCGCCGATGACGTCCGTGGGGTAGTGCACGCCCAGGTACACCCGGCTGAAGCCCTCGAACAGGGCGAGGGCGAGACCGAGGAACCCGTACTTCCGGTTCGCTACGAACAAGCCGACCCCCAGGGCCATGGCCAGGGTCGTGTGGTCGCTGACGAACGAGAAGTCGGTCTTCCCCTTCACCAGGACGTCCAGCCCCTGGTGGTCGAGGAACGGCCGCGGCCGTCTGACGAACCCTCTGATCGGGACGTTCACCAGCACCGCGATCCCCGCGGCGAGCGGCGCCCAGGCGAGGGCGGCCACGGCCGGAACCGCGTCGTCCTTCTTGCGGACGCTCCACCAGGCGCAGACCATCAGGATGCAGAGCGCGAGCAGGATCCCGTACTCGCCGACGAACTCCATGGCCTTGTCGGCCCAGTTGGGCGCACCCTTGGCCATGCCGTTGATGTCGTACAGCAGGCCGACGTCCGGGTTGGACCCACCCTGGGCCTCCGGCACGGTGTACCCCATCGCGAGTCCAGCCACTGCCCGGCCCCTTGTCTGTCGCCTGTGCCTACATCCGCTGCTGACCCCCGTGGTCGTGCGCCGCAGCGACGGCGCTGCCGCTGCTGTCCACTTCCATGGAACGCCCCGATCCGGCCAGGCGTTCCACTCTCCACTCAATGATCACCAGGACGTTACCCAAGGGTGACTCACACCCGCCTCCCGGGGCGGGTGTTCAGGCCGCGTTCGCCCTGGGCAGTGCCTTGGCCCCGTCCGCGGTGACCCGGGTGGCACCGATGTAGTCGGGCAAATCGATCTTGTCGAACCGGATGACGGCCCCCGTGTACGGCGCATTGATCATGTAGCCGCCGCCGACGTACAGACCCACGTGGTGGATGGAGCGGGGGTCCTTCAAGTCGTGCGCGAAGAACACCAGGTCCCCCGGCAGCAACTGGTCCCGGTTCGGGTGCGGCCCGGCGTTCCACTGGTCGTTGGCGACGCGCGGCAGCTCGATCCCGACGGATTCGTACGCCGCCTTGGTCAGCCCGGAACAGTCGAACCGCCCGTTGTCCTCCTTGCCGCCCTCGCCGCCCCACAGGTACGGAGTGCCCAGCTTCCCCTGCGCGAAGTAGATCGCGGCGGCGGCCTGCTGCGAGGGCGGCGCCACCCGCCCGATGGGCCGGGCGAAGCTCTTGGCGAGCGTGCGGATCTCCTTCACATAGCCCTGCGTCTCGTTGATCGACGGCACTCCGCCGGCATTGATGACGCGGTACGGGCCGGCGTTGTAGGCGGCGAGCATGTTGTCGGTGAGATCACCGCCCACGCCCTTCACATCACCGGAGAGCGCGCAGTCGTAGCGGGCGGCGGACGGGATCGCATCGCCCGGGTCCCAGATATCCGCCTTGCCGTCCCCGTCGGCGTCGAATCCGTAGACGGCCCACGTCTCGGGGATGAACTGCGCTATCCCCCGCGCATCGGCCGGGCTGACGGCCTTGGGATTCCAGTTGCTCTCGGTGTAGAGCTGCGCCGCGAGCACGGCCGGGTTGAGGGCGGGGCAGAGGTTTCCCCACTTCTGCACGAGCGGCAGATACTGCGCGGGCACCGACCCCTCGGCCAGCCCGACCGCCCCCGACCCGGGAGTGCCCAGCTTCCACGCGGCTGTGTAGACACCGAGCACGAGCAGCGCCAAGAACGCAGCGAACAGCCCGAAGGCCGCCCCGCCCACCACCCAGATCTTCCGCACGCGTGACAGTCTCAGGGTTCCTCAGGTGCGTGTCTACGCCGCCTAGTTCACGGCGAAGCCGTCACAGCCGATGTTGGCGTACTCTCCGGGGCTCTTGACGTGGTAGAAGAGCACGGTCCAGTTGCCCGGATCGTTCCCGGTCGGAATTCCTCCGCCGATCGGCTTGCCGCGTACGAACTGCTGGAAGTCGTCGGGGTAGGTGAAGCGGACCCACTGCGTGGGGTCCTTCGCGAAGAGGTCGACCGGCTTGCTGGTGTACCCCATGCCCAGGTTCTGCTGCGTCAGTCCCGAGATCGGCTTGCCCGTGTCCGAGTCGATCTCGTGGGGAGGCTTGACGGCCACGGACACGAAATAGGGCTTGGCGAGGGACGGATCGGGGAACTTGAGGCGGAACGAGACCTGGGTCTTGCCGTCATGGGCGTCGCTGATGGACATCTGGAGGCTCGAAGCGCGTTCCTCGGAGGGCAGATTGCACGTTCCGCCGGCGAGGCCGTTGCTGTTGGGGGCCCAGTAGTCGCGGTTGGGGTTGGTGGCCTCGATGTACCCGGGCTCTTTGCCGGTGGAGGGGGCGACGGAGGGGGCGGAGGAGGACGGGGGTGTCGTCGTCACGCCGGAAGCGGGCGTACTGCCCGCCTGCGCAACGGCCTTGGCGTCCTCCCTCTTCGCATCCTTCGTATCCTTCGCATCCGAACCGTCTGTCGCCCACAGGGCGACTCCCGTCCCGACCGCGAACGCGGCCACGGCCGCCACGACCGCGAGCCAGGTCTTCCGCCGGCCGCCGGACGCCGCCTGCGCGACGACCCCGGGAGCGACGGTCGGCACGTAACCGCCCGCAGCCGACGGCACGGTGTTCTGCCCACCGCCCCCCGCCAGCTCCCGGTACACCGGGTCGTCGACCAGCGCCGAGGTCACCCCGCACCGGGCGATGATCTGCGCGGGTGTGGGCCGCTTTTTCGGCTCGGCCGCCGCACAGTCCCGGATCAACTCGGCGAGCCGCGGCTCCACTCCGGCCACGTCGATCTCGCCGTGCACCACGCGGTAGGTGACGGACTCCATCGTCCCCGGCCCGTACGGGGGCCGGCCCGTGGCGACGCACGCCATGGTCGCGCCGAGCGCGAAGACGTCCGATGCGGTACTGACCTGATCGTGCGTAATCACCTCGGGCGCGGTGTAACCGGGCGTACCGGGCGCGGAGCCCGCCTGGGTGAGCGCCGTCTGCTCGGCGCCGCGCGCGATCCCGAAATCGATCAACTTCGGCCCGACGGGCGAGAGAAGGATGTTGTGCGGCTTGAGGTCCCGGTGCAGCACCCCGTACTCATGCACCTGCGCAAGGGCCTCGGCCAGCGCCGCGAACAGCCGGAAGCACGTCTCGGCCGGGAGCGCACCGCGCTCGGCCGTGGCCTGCACGAGCGCGGGCCCGGGCACGTACTCGGTCGCGAGCCAGTACGGCGGGGCGGCGAGCGACGAGTCGATCAACTGCGCGGTGTACGCGCTCCGTACGGCCTTGACGGTCTCGACCTCACGCCGGAACCGCGCCATGGCCTCGGCCGACCCGGCGAAGTCCTCGCGGATGACCTTGATGGCCACTTGCCGGCCGCCCTGCGTCCGGCCGAGATACACCTGCCCCATGCCGCCCGCCCCGATGCGGGCGAGAACCGTGTGCGTGCCGATGCTGGTGGGGTCCTGGGGACGTAGCGCTTCCACGGGGCGGGACTCTGCCATACGCGTGTCCAGCCGGACGCACCCGCATCCGGATCTGGTGAGTCGGCCTGGGGCGCGGTTTCGACGTTGCCGCCGACCCGTTTCCCCAGGCCGCTCTCCGAACCCGGCGTGCGACTCTCACCGCACCG
>NZ_JBSFWU010000164.1:0-9925 GCF_053594995.1 Streptomyces sp. NPDC002536 | reverse complement strand
TCCCGCCCCTGTGGGGGGGGGGGGGGCGCCCCGTTGGGGCGCGGGGCTGTTTCGATATGCGGCTCCGCCGCGTGGGCGCGATCAGCCACGACGCTCTCGCAGCCGAGGTTCCCGGGGCTGCGCCCCGGACCCCTGGGGTGGTGCGTCGACTGCAGGTCGGTGGGGGCTGGTCGCGCAGTTCCCCGCGCCCCTGACGGGGCTAGGCCGACGGTCTGGCCATTGCGGCCACGAAGGCCCGTTCCACGTCCGCCGTGGACAGGACCCCGTAGATCTCCCCGGTGTCCTCGGTGACGAGGTACTCGGTGGCCGGGTGGGCGCGGAGGGTCTCCAGGAGTTCCTCGCCGGTGAGCTCGGCGGAGACGTGCATTTCCGCGGTGAGGTCCTGGGCGAGGCCGCCGACGGCGACCCAGGGGCGGCGGTGCTGGGGCACGGCGACGATGGCGGCCTCGCGGACGAGCGCGGTCGGGGTGCCCTGGCCGTCGACGACCACCAGGGCCCGGGCGCCCGCCTCGTTGGCGCGGCGCAGGGCCTCGGAGAGCGGGGTGGCGGCGACGACGGGGACGGCGCGGCGGGTGAGGGTGCGGGCGCGCAGGCGGGGCAGGTGCTCGCGGAGGCGGGCCATGCGCAGGCTGTTGCCGGCGCCGGTCCAGATGATGGCGGCGAGGATGGCGGCGAGCAGGGCGTCGGTGAGCGAGTCGACGCCGCCGAAGTCGGCGGGGGCGTCGCCGAGGCCGCCGTGGGTGAGCAGGGGCAGGCCGACGAGCACGGAGACGGCGAGGGCCCGGCCGACCCAGGCGGCGGCGATGGTTCCGGTCATGGCCCGGCCGCTGATCTTCCAGACGACGGCGCGGAGCATCCGGCCGCCGTCCAGGGGCAGCCCGGGCAGCAGGTTGAAGACGGCCACGAGCAGGTTGGAGATCATCAGCCCGGCGAGCAGGACGCCGGGGACGGTGGCGGGCTCGACGGCGAGCCAGCCGAGGTAGAACAGGCCGGCCAGGACGAGGGAGAGCAGGGGGCCGACGAAGGCGAGCACGAATTCGCGGCCCGGGGTCTCGCTCTCCTTCTCGATCTCGGAGACGCCGCCGAAGAACTGCAGTTGGATGCGGCGCACCGGGAGCTTGAAGCGCAGGGCGGCCACGGTGTGGGCGAGTTCGTGGACGAGCACGGAGGCGTAGAAGGCGACCGCGAAGAAGAGGGAGACCAGGTAGCGGGCGCGGCCCAGTTCGGGGAGCACGCGGTCGAGCTGGCCGCCGAAGACCCAGGTGATCAGGGCGGCGACGAGGAACCAGCTGGGGGCGACGTAGACGGGTACGCCGAAGGGCCGGCCCATGAGGATGCCGCCGCCGGTGCCGCGCGGGCGCGGCGGCCTGCGGTCCCCGGGGTCGGTCTGCCCGCCGGCTCCCCCGCCGTCGGATCGGCCCTGGCCGCTTGTCTCCACGGTGTCGGTGTCCCCTCGTCGGATGCGTTCCCCGCACCCGCCCGGTGCGCTGTCTTTTCACACGATCATGCAGTGCGGGGCCCCCTGCCGTCGATGGTATGCGCCCGGCTGTCGGTGACGGGCCGTAGGGTTCTGTGTCATGGATACCGCCACCGAGCATTCCGCCGTTCCGGCCCCGGAGGGGGCGGGCGGCCGTATTCCCGCGCAGTCCGGGCCGTCGCGCCCGGTGTCGCTGTCGCCGTCGCGGGCGGCGGACTTCATGCGGTGTCCGCTGCTCTACCGCTTCCGGGTGATCGACCGGCTGCCGGAGAAGCCCAGTGCGGCGGCCACCCGGGGCACGGTGGTGCACGCGGTGCTGGAGCGGCTCTTCGACGCCCCGGCGGCCGAGCGCACCGTGCCGCGGGCGCGCGGGATGGTGCCGGGCGCGTGGGAGGAGCTGCTGGCCGCGCGTCCGGAGCTGGCGGAGCTGTTCGCGCAGGAGGACGGCTCGCAGGACGCGGAGCAGCTGGGGAAGTGGCTGGCGGACGCCGAGAGGCTGGTGGAGCGCTGGTTCACGCTGGAGGATCCGGCGCGGCTGGAGCCGGCGGAGCGCGAGCTCGTGGTGGAGACGACGCTGGACTCGGGCCTGCTGCTGCGCGGCATCGTGGACCGGCTGGACGTGGCGCCCTCGGGTGAGGTGCGCATCGTGGACTACAAGACGGGCAAGGCCCCGGCCCCGCAGTACCGCCAGGACGCGCTGTTCCAGATGATGTTCTACGCGCTGGTGGTGTGGCGGCTGCGCGGTCGGGTGCCGCGCCGGCTGCAGCTGGTCTACCTGGGCAGCGGGGACGTGCTGACGTACGACCCGGTCGAGGCGGAGCTGCTGGCGGTGGAGCGCAAGCTGCGCGCGCTGTGGGACGCGATCATGCTGGCCACGGAGACGGGCGACTGGCGTCCGCGGCCGACGAAGCTGTGCGGCTGGTGCGACCACCAGGCGGTCTGCCCGGAATTCGGCGGTACTCCCCCGCCGTATCCGCTGGCCGCGAAGGCTCAGGGCAGAATGGACCCGGTCTAGCGAAGGAGTTCTCCTGTGGCGATCCGTGTCCTGTTGGTCGACGACCAGCCGCTGCTGCGCACCGGCTTCCGCATGATCCTGGAGGCCGAGCAGGACCTGGCCGTCGTCGGGGAGGCCGGGGACGGCCTGCAGGCGCTCGACCAGGTGCGTGCGCTGCAGCCCGATGTGGTGCTGATGGACATCCGGATGCCCCGGATGGACGGCGTCGAGGCGACCCGGCAGATCACGGGTCCGGAGCGCAACGGCCCGGCCAAGGTGCTGGTGCTGACGACCTTCGATCTCGACGAGTACGTGGTGGAGGCGCTGCGCGCCGGGGCCAGCGGCTTCCTTCTCAAGGACGCTCCCGCGCACGAACTGGTGCAGGCGATCCGGGTGGTTGCGGGCGGCGAGGCGATGCTGGCGCCGAGCATCACGCGGCGGCTGCTGGACAAGTACGCGGGTCATCTGCCGTCGGGCGAGGAGCCGTTGCCGGACACGCTGCACACGCTGACCGACCGTGAGGTCGAGGTGCTGAAGCTGGTGGCGCGGGGCCTGTCGAATGCGGAGATCGCGGCGGATCTGTTCGTCAGCGAGACGACGGTCAAGACGCATGTGGGGCATGTGCTGACGAAGCTGGGCCTGCGGGACCGGGTGCAGGCGGCGGTCTATGCCTATGAGAGCGGGCTGGTGCGCCCCGGCGCGCAGTAGGCGGCACCGGGGCGCGAGGGCGTGTCCGATGGGTCAGTGCAGGCCCTGCGGCGTCTGGTGCTGGGGGCACCTCCCAGCGGTAGCTGGGGGAGCGTCGCAGGGCCTGTGCTGACCCATCGGACACGCCCTGGGGGAGAGCGGCGGGTCAGCTCTTGTTGGTGGACTTGCCGATCTCCCAGAAGCGGAAGACGGTCGAGGCGTCGAGCGTCCACTGCAGGCCGGAGATCTTGGAGTTGGCGACGACGTACTGCTTGCCCTGCCACAGCGGCAGGACGGGCAGGTCCTGGGCGACGGTGTTCTGCAGCTTGGCGAAGTCGTCGACGGTGGCGGAGCGGCTGCCCTGTGCGGCGGTGGCCGGCAGGATCTTCTCCGCTATCTCCTTGGACTCGTAGTTGTTGGCCAGTTCGCTGTCCTCGCCGAAGAACGGCGCGGTGAAGTTGTCCGGGTCGGGGTAGTCGGGGATCCAGCCCTTGACGTAGACGCCGTAGGCGCCGGCGTGGACGCCCTTCTCGTACTCGTCGAACGGGACGCTCTTGACGTCGGCCTCGAACAGGCCGCTGTCGTTGAGCTGTTTGGCGATCTCCTGGAACTCGGCGACGGTGCCGGGCCCGTAGCGGATGGGCGTGGCCCACAGGGTGAGTCTGACCTTGCCGTGGATGCCCTCGGACTGCAGGGCCGCGGCGGCCTTGGCGGGCTGGGGGCGGTCGCCGTAGAGGTCGAAGAACGAGGTCTTGTGGCCGGTGATGCCGCTGGGGACGACCGAGTAGAGCGGTTCGGCGGTGCGCTTGTAGACGTCGCGGACGAGTGCGCTGCGGTCGACGAGGTAGGCGATGGCCTTGCGGACCCCGGCCTTGCCGGCCACCGGGTCCTTGGTGTTGAAGACCATGTGCTGGATCTCGGCGCTGGAGCCCTCGACGACGTTGAGCTTGTTCTTGTCGCCGGTGTCCGACGCCTCCAGGTCGGCGATGTCCTTCATGGCCAGGCCGCGGTAGGCGAGGTCCACGTCGCCCTTCTGGACGGCGTCCTTCAGCTCGGCCTGCTCGCCGTGGAAGAACTTCATCGTCATGCCGCTGTTCTGCACGGTGGCCGGGCCCTTGTAGGAGCCGTTGACCTTGAAGACGGCCTTGGACTTGTCGAAGGACTCCAGCTTGTAGACGCCGGACCCGACGGCCTTGCCGTCGGTGCGCAGCTTGTCCATCGGGTACTCGGTGTGGTCGACGATGGAGCCGGCACCGGAGGCGATCTTCTGCGGGAAGGTGGCGTCGGGGCGCTTGAGGTGGAAGACCACGGTGGACTTGTCGGGCGTCTTGATGTCCCCGATGGTGGAGAGCATCGCGGCGGCCGGGCCGTCCTTGTCGTTGATCTTCATCGTGCGGCGGAAGGACCAGGCGACGTCCTCGGAGGTGAGGGGGTGGCCGTTGGAGAACGTCAGCCCGTCCTGGAGCGTGCACTCGAAGGTCTGGCTGGAGTGGTCCTTGAAGGTGCAGCTCTTGGCCGCCTCCGGGGTCGGGACGGTGCTGCCCTTGGGGAAGCTCAACAGCGACTGGAAGACGTTGTTGAACAGCACCCAGGATCCGGGGTCGTAGCCCGAGGCGGGGTCGGTGGTCACGACCTCGTCGGACATGCCCATGACCACCGACTGCCCGGTGCCGGCCGCCTTGCCGTCCTCCGATCCGCACCCGCTGAGCAGGGCGGCGGCGAGCCCTGCGCCGAGCGGGGCGGCGAGCCACTGGTCACGTTTCTTCACTTGCACGTTCCTCACAGTTCTCGACTGAGGCGGTGACGGCCGCCGTGGGGCTGCTGAGATCGTTCGGTGGAGCTGTGGTGCTGGTGGAGCTGCCCCGCGGGCGGGGGTGAACCGCTAGGCGCCGTGGGCGAGTTCCCAGGGCTGGAGTTCCGAGGCGGAGTTGAGGGCCCACTCCGCTCCGGTGAGGCCGCTGCGGACGGCCACGTACTGCTTGCCCTGCCACAGCGGGAGCACCGGCACCTCGTCGGCGATGATGTCCTGGGCCTGCTGGAAGTACTGGGTGGCCGACTCGCGCGCGGCCGTCTGGCGGGACTGCGGGAGCAGTTCGCCGCTGATCTTGTTGTTGCGGTAGGGCGAGCGGAGGAAGTTGTCCTTGCCGATGAACGGCGCGATGAAGTTGTCGGGGTCCGGGAAGTCGGGGAACCAGCCCATGCCGTAGACCGCGTACTTGCCCTTGGCGGCCTCGGGGCGGAAGTCCGCCCACTTGACGCCCTGGACCTTGGCGTCGAACAGGCCGCTGTCGTTCAACTGCTTCTGCAGCACCTTGAACGCCTTCTCGGTGGCCTCACCGTAGTGGTCCGTGGTGTAGGTGAGGGTGATCGGCACCGGCGAGGTGATGCCGGCGCCCTGCAGCAGGGTGCGGGCCTTGCTCGCGCTGGGGTCCTGGTACCGGTTGGAGAAGGAGTTCTGGTGCCCGCTGATGCCGGAGGGCACCAGCGAGTACAGGGGGTCGTCGGCGCGGTTGTAGGCGTCGCGGGTGAGCGCCTGGCGGTCGATGACCTGCGCCATGGCCTGGCGCACCGCCTTGTTCTTCACCGTGGAGTCGTCGGTGTTGAAGGCGAGGTAGCTGATCTCTGCGCCCGGGTTCTCCAGCAGTCGTACGCCGCTGGGCGGGTTGTCGCGCAGCCGGCTGACCTGCTCGGGCAGCATGGTGCGGTTCATGAGGTCGATGTCGCCGCCCTCGAGCGCCTTCTCCATCGACGCCGAGTCGTCGTAGAAGCGCATCTCGACCTTGTCGTTCTGCAGCTCCACCGACCCGTGGTAGTCGGGGTTCTTGGTGAGGACGGCCTTGGTGACGCGGTCGTCCTTGACGTCGGTGCTCAGCGTGTACGGGCCGGAGCCCACGACCTTGAAGCCGTCGCCGAGGCTGTCCTTCTTGTACGTCTGGTGGTCGACGATCGAGCCGGCCGGGGTGGCGATCTTCTGCGGGAAGGTGGCGTCGGGCGACTTGAGGTGGAAGACGACCTCACGGTCGGTGGGGGCCTCCACCTTGTCGATGTTGCTCAGCAGGGAGGCCGGGCCGTTCTCGAAGTTGATCGCCGTCACGCGGTCGAAGGAGAACTTCACGTCCGCAGAGGTGAGCGGGTGCCCGTTGGAGAACTTCAGGCCCGTGCGCAGGGTGCACCGGTACTGCTCGTTGTTGCGGTCGCCGAAGCTGCACGTCTCGGCGGCGTCGCCGACCGGGGTGGCGCCCGAGCGGGGCAGCCGCATCAGGGTCTGGAAGGTGCTGTGCAGGACGTTCCAGGCGCCGATGTCGTACGCGGCCGCGGGGTCGAGGGGCGCGGGTGCGTCGGTGGTCTCCTCGAACCGGTCCGTGGTGCCGATGACGACGGCCTTGCCCGTACCGGATCCACTGCTCCCGCCACAGGCGGCGAGGGCGGGGGCCAGCAGGGCTGCCACGGCCGGCAGCACCAAGGTCTTGCGGTTCATTGTGCGGGGTTCTCCCTGTGGTGCGTCAGTTCCCGGAAGAGATTAGTCCGGACCGCCACGGCCCCCGGAACACGGCGAAGTTGATGCGATATCACACGGTGATAACAGTCGACGACGGACCGATATCCGGACGCGGGAATCTTCCACGCACTCGGTGATCAATCGGGACACAAGGGTGCGCTTCCGCTCGCGCGGGAGCGCTTCCACACCCCGCGCGACCACCCCCGGGCCCCCGCGTCCGGTGACGAACGTCACTCCGCCCCGCCGCGGGGCACCCGGTGGAATTCGGCCGCCGCATTCGGCGCGGAAAACCGGTGCTCCGACGCCCAGCGTTTCCGCCCTCTCACACCCCGTAATTCGGGCCCGGGATCAGCCGCTGCAGAAATGGGAGATCGACTTCCTCCAGCGAGCCCACCACCGTGCGCCCGGCGGCCGGCGGAATGGGCGCGACCGACGGCACGGCCACCACCCGGCAGCCCGCGGCCTCGGCGGCCGTCACACCCGTCAGGGTGTCCTCCACCACCGCGCAGCGCGCCGGATCCGCCCCGAGCCGGGCCGCGGCCAGCAAATACGGGTCCGGGTGGGGCTTGGTCCGGGTCAGCTCGTCCCCCGCGACCGTCAGCGCGAAGTGCTCCGGGCCGAGGGTGTGCAGCACCCGGTCGATGATCTGCCGGTGCGAGGCCGAGACCAGCGCCGTGGGCACCGAGTGCGCGGCGAGCTCGGCGAGCAGCCGCCGGGCGCCGGGCATCAGCGGCACGCCCCCGCCGATCATCTCGGCGAAGCGGGTGTTCAACAGCACGGTCAGCTCGGCCAGGGCGATCCTGGCGCCCGTGGCCTTGATCAGGAAGGAGGCGCTGCGCGTCATCGGCCCGCCGACGACGACCTCGCGGTACTCCTCCAGGAGCTGGTGGCCGAGCTCGGCGAAGACCGCGACCTCGACCTCCCACCAGAACCCCTCGGTGTCGACGAGGGTTCCGTCCATGTCGAGCAGGACCGCCTGCAGGGCCGGACCCGTGGCCTGACGGCTGTCGACCGCCGGGATGCTGCTGGTCATCGGCGCACCTCCTGAAGGGACGAGAAGGCCGGTCCGCACGGTCCCCTGCGGGACGGCGGACCGGCCTCCACCGGGCCGACAAGTGTACGTCCGTTCACCACGGCACGTCGCGTCGATATCCGGGACGTACGGGCCGCACGGGCCGCACGGTCAGTCCGAGGCCTCCGGGCCGGGCCCCTCCGTGCGGTCCTCGGTGCTGTCCGTGCGGTCCTCCGCCCGGTCGGTGCGGTCGGCGCGGTCCTCCTCGCCCTCCTCCTTCGCCTGCGGCTTCGGCGGGCGGGTGCGGCCGCCGGCCGTGTCCCGCAGGTACGAGCCGTCCCGGCCGCCCCCGTCGAGCCCCGGCTCGGCGGCCAGGCCGCCCGGCTGCGGGTCGCGGCGGCGCAGGTAGCGCTCGAACTCGCGGGCGATGGCCTCGCCGGAGGCCTCCGGCAGGTCGGCGGTGTCCCGGGCCTCCTCCAGCGACTGCACGTACTCCGCGACCTCGCTGTCCTCGGCCGCCAGCTGGTCCACGCCCAGCTGCCAGGCGCGGGCGTCCTCCGGCAGCTCGCCCAGCGGGATGCGCAGGTCGATCAGGTCCTCCAGGCGGTTGAGCAGCGCCAGGGTGGCCTTCGGGTTGGGCGGCTGGGAGACGTAGTGCGGCACGGCCGCCCACAGGCTGACCGCAGGGACGCCCGCGTGCGTGCAGGCCTCCTGCAGGATGCCCACGATGCCGGTCGGGCCCTCGTAGCGGGACTCCTCCAGATCCATGGTCCGGGCCAGGTCGGGGTCGGAGGTGACCCCGCTGACCGGGACGGGTCTGGTGTGCGGGGTGTCGCCGAGCAGCGAGCCCAGCACCACGACCAGCTCCACGCCCAGCTCGTGGGCGAAGCCCAGGATCTCGTTGCAGAACGAGCGCCATCGCATGCTCGGCTCGATGCCGCGGACCAGGACGAGATCGCGCGGGGCGGGGCCCGGGGTGCGCACCACGGAGAGCCGGGTGGTGGGCCAGGTGATCTTGCGTACCCCGCCGTCCAGCCACACCGTGGGGCGGTTGACCTGGAAGTCGTAGTAGTCCTCCGCGTCCAGCGCGGCGAAGACCTCGCCCTTCCACTCCCGGTCCAGGTGCGCGACCGCACTGGACGCGGCGTCACCCGCGTCGTTCCAGCCCTCGAAGGCACAGATCATGACCGGGTCGATCAGCTCGGGTACCCCCTCAAGCTCGATCACCCAGCGCCTCCTTCCGACCGGGGCGGATCTCCGTCACCGCCGCCGGCTGCCGTTCCGTGCAGTTGACTTGCTCAGTCCCCCAAGCCTACGGCCTTCCCGGCCCCCGTTCGCAGCCCTTGTCGGGCAGTTGATTGCACACTGCAGGGTCATTCGCGGTCGCCCCATCCTTCGCGGTAGGCGCGCCAGTCGTCCGCGGTGGCGGCGAAGTCCACGTAGAGGGCCACTCCGAAGGCCTGCCGCCCGCGGTCCTGCCTGGTCAGCCCGAGCCGGGCGCCGCGCACGGCGGCGTCTGCGGTCTCGGCCGTGCTGTTGTGGCCCAGGTTGTCCGAGTGGTAGAAGGGCAGGCCCATCAGCAGGTCCGTGGTGCGCGGCGTCGTCTGCAGGGCGAGGGCCGTCTGCCGGGCGACGTAGCCGCCGTAGAGGCTCTCCCACGGCAGTGCGGTGTCGTACGACATCACGGCGATCTGGTCCGTCCGCCGGGCCACCTGTCCGAAGTAGTGCTGCGACCACCACTTCGGGCTGCCCAGCGCCTTCGCCGCGCGGTGCATCGAGGGCAGCGGGTCGATCTGCTGGGCGGCCACCGACAGCACCCCGCCGCTCGCGCGCACCGCCGGGTGCAGGGCGTCCAGCAGCGCGAGGTAGCCGGTGTCGCCGGTGCGCACCGGCTCGACGTCCAGGTGCACCCCGTCGAAGCCGGCCCGCAATACCTGCCGGGCGCTCGTCACCACGGCGTCGCGGGTCGCGGGTGCGTCCAGCCGCACTCCTCCGCCGCCCCCGCGCACCACCACGTCGCCCAGCCAGGCCTGGACGCGCACGCCGGGCAGGTCGCGGTGGACCCCGTCGATCAGCCACCGGGCGCCCGCGTAGTCCCGGGCGGGCAGGGTGCCGTCGTGCTCCAGCGGGCCGGCGTGCAGGTAGAGGTCGCGGATACCGGTGCCGGCGATCCGGGTGGGCAGGTCCTTCCGGGTCCCAGAGCAAGCGGTGCACGAGTACCTCCGGGAGTCCTACGTGGGGGTGGAAACAGCCTGA
>NZ_JBSFWU010000163.1:0-10012 GCF_053594995.1 Streptomyces sp. NPDC002536 | reverse complement strand
CACCAGACCCAGGTTGCCCGAGATCGCCCGCACGCCCGCCATCGCCGAGCTCTGCGTGAACGTGAAGACGAACACACCCGTCACCAGGAACGGGACGTAGGTCTCCGTGTTCATCCCTCTCCGGGTGTTCATCAGCACACCGAAGATGAAGAAGTACACGAGGGCGTTCAGCAGGGGCGTGGCCACCTGCCAGACCTGGCCCAGCTTGGCCTGGGTGTACTGGGCGGTCAGCTTGGCGCTGGAGAAGGCGGCGATGAAGTGCCGCCGGCCCCACAGCTGCCGCACGTACTCCCCGAGCGGGGGCCGGGCACCGCTGACGGACAGGCCGTACTTCTCGGCCAGCTCGGCGGCGTTACTGGCCGCCGGGGCCCAGTCGCGGGGCGCGAGGGTTGTCTCGGTCACCTGGACGCTTTCGTCGGACTTGATCGGATGCGCACGACGGAACGGGATCGTTCCATGGAGCGAATGCGTCCACGCTAGGCCACGGAACGGATGGAACGCAACCGTTCCGTCCTCGCGGTAGGCTCTGCCCCATGGACAACGAGTCGCTCGCCGCCCCCAGGACACGCCGCGCCCCCGCCGGCGCGGCAGTGCTGCGCGAAGACGTCACGGACGCGATCCGCACCGCCGTCTTCGAAGAGCTGGCCGAGGTCGGATACGGACGGTTGTCGATCGAGCGCGTGGCGCGCCGGGCGGGCGTGGGCAAGGCGGCCATCTACCGGCGCTGGCCGTCGAAGCTGCCGATCGTGCTGGACGTGGTGTCGGCCCTGGCGGTCCAGGGGCTGCCCACCCCGGACACGGGCGCGCTGCACGGCGACGTCCGGGCCCTGCTGGAGCTGACGTCCCGGGTGATGCGGCACCCGATGGTCGCCCAGATCATCCCGGACCTGATGGCCGAGGCGGCCCGCAACGCGGAGATCGCCCAGGCGGTGCAGGCGGCGATCCGCGACTCGCAGCGCACGATCGCGGAAGCGGTGATCCGCAACGCGGTCGTCCGCGGGGAACTCCCCGCGGACGCGGACATCGACCTGGCGGTCGACCTGGCGAGCGGGCCGCTGTACTGGCGTCTGGTGATGGGGCGGTCACCCCTGCCCAAGGGGTACCTGGACTCGCTGACGACGGCGATCACCACGGCGCTGGGGGCGAAGGGGCTCTAGCCCCTGGGGCCTCGCCCCGGACCCCTGGGGCAGTACGTCGTCTGCGGGCGCATCGTGGCTGGTCGCGCAGTTCCCCGCGCCCCTTACGGGGCGAGGCCACCGGAATGAGCCCGTGCGCTGCGCACGCTACCGTGGGCGCGTGGAGAACACCGTGGGGCTTGAGATCGCCGACGCGCTGGGGCTGCTGCTGCGGCGCTCGGCGCGCGCACACCTGTACCAGGATCTGACATTGGAGATCGCCGAGGGGCTGGACGAGCTGACGTACCCCGTCCTCAGCGGCCTGGCCAGGACGGGGCCGCGCAGCGCGGCGGACCTGGCCCCGGAGGTGGGGCTCGACCGCTCCGGAGTGACCCGCCGCGCCTCGCAGCTGGAGTCCGCGGGGCTGGTGCGCCGGGAGCCCGACCCCGCCGACCGCCGCGCGTCCCTGCTGCTGCTGACGGACGCGGGCGAGCGGGCCGTGGCCGCCACGCGCTCGCGCCTGGCAGCCAGGATCGCCGCCTCGCTGGACTCCTGGCCGCCCGAGGAGGCACGGGCCTTCGCCCGCCAGCTGCACCGGTTCACCATGGACGGGCCCTTCGGACAGCAGTAAGCGTGCGCAGCGCACGCGTGTTGGGGTACAGTCAGAGTGCATGCGCAGCGCACGCACTCTGATTCGTCCGGAGGTCGACTTCCATGCACCGCACCGACATCGCCACCGCAATGACCGACCTGCTCCTCACCCCCGGCCTGGACCTGCACGAGGCGGCCGACCGGCACTTCGCGCCCGACTACCGCCAGCGCACCGACGGCGAGTGGGCCGACCGCGCCGAATTCCTGCAGCACATCGCCCACCTGCGCACGGTCGTGGCCTCCGGCTCCGTCGAAGTCCACGACGAGCTCGCCCAGGACGACCGCTACGCGGACCGGCACACCGTCACCGTCACCAAGACCGACGGCACCTCCGTGCGCATGGAGGTCTACCTGTTCGGCGAGTTCGCCCCCGACGGCCGCTTCCGCCGCATCGAGGAGACCACCCTCATGCTGGAGGGCACCGAGGCCGACCGGGACCTGGGCAGCGCGCGGTGAGAACCGCGGCTGCGCAACGCCGGGTTGACGGGAGGGCTCGCGCGGGGGCAGTTGGCGGGATAGCGTAGGGCCAGCCGCAAAGGACGGTTTGCGATCGTCAGTCCTCACAGAAGCGGAGGATTGGCGGTTACCGTCCGGCATGCCACACAAAAGTGGCCCCCGCTCCCAGGGGTCAGCTGAGAGCGTGGGCCGAGACCGTAGGAGACGGCCTCAACTGTCAGTCCTCAGGTTTTCGGAGGACTGGCAGTCACCGTCCGATACACCACCTCCAGAACTCCCGGATCACAGCAGTGATCCGCTTGCACAGTGGAAGTGACTTCCTACGGTGACGCCCCACTGGCGCCCCCCTTCATCGGGTTGCGGCCATGACCGGTGACCGCACCGGAGGGAGCCCAATAGCGGGGCACCCTGGGCCAGGTGCCCCGATGACGGGACCTCGTGAAGGGGGGCGCTCTCGAAGCGCTGAGATGACCATACACCCCGTGGATGTGCTCAATCCGGCTCTCCAGAAGGGGAGTTGACCCGGTGCGACCAGCACAAACGATCGAGCGTTCGCCATAAGGGAGTTGGGCGCCGGAAACACCGCCGCCCAAGCGTGCGCAGCACATACGTTGCAGCACATCGGGTTGCCTCGTCCGCATACGAGGCGACCCCCGGAGGTGCTGGAACACCGGCCCGGGGGTCTTCACCCGCAAGGAGAAACGGCCCCCTAGCGAAATGCTCCGTCATGCTATCGCCCCCACGGGCAACTTCACCCAGGTTCCGAACGAGATCATCCGTGATTCCCGGCTCTCCTCCGACGCCGTGCGCCTGCTGCTCTGGCAGCTTGCGCTGCCGCCAGGGGTCCATGTGCCGCTGTGGCAGGCGGCGGAACGGATCGGGATCAAGAAGACGGCCTTCCTGCGCGCCAAGAACGAGCTGCTCAGGGCGGGTTACCTCCACGACTGGCGCCTTCAGGACACCGCGGGGCGCTGGACGAGGCCGCAGCTGGTCTCGAACGCGCCGCTGACGGCGGAGGAAGCCGTCGATATCCGCGACGGCTCACCGACTGCCGTGGAACCGGCCGTCGGTGAGCCGACCGCTCCGGCCGTCGGCCGTCACCCCGACAACACCGGGGAGAACACATCCCCGCCTCCCCACCACCCGCTGGCCGAGCGCGGCGCGCAGGCGCTGACCGCCGTCACGCGTGGGGAGCGGCGCCTGCGCCTGAGCAGCCGGGACGTACGCACCCTGGCGCCGCTGGCCGCCGAATGGCTGCAACGCGGCGCAACACTCGGGGAGTTGCGCGAAGCGCTGACCGCCGATCTCCCGGACCGCGTCCGCTCCGCGACCGGACTGCTGCGCAACCGCCTGCTCCGGAAGATGCCGGACCCGGCCCCGGAGCCCGTACCCCGCCCGGCGCCGCTGCGTGCCTGTGGCGGCGGCTGCGGGCGGGTGTTCCGGCCGGTGACGGGCGAGGAACGGTGCCGGGACTGCCGCCGGGAGAACGCCCCGGCGGCATACGGGACTTCGGGTGCCGTGGCCGCTACGCGGCGTGGCATTGCCGCAGTGCGGGAGGCACTCTGCGCGCCGGGTACGTGACCGGGATGTTCAGGGCCTCAGCGCACCGTCGAACTGCGCCCAGCCGGACCAGTCCCGTCCTGCGGCACCCTGCCAGCGGTGGAAGACCGCACCGCCCCGGTTGACGCCGAAGAGCTCGACGCGGCCGTCCGCGTTCGTCGCGGCCGCGACCTGCGTCAGGGCGCCGTCGAACTGTGTCCAGGTCGACCACGCGCCGCCCATGGACATCTGCCAGCGGTGGAAGACCGCGTCCCCGGCGTTGGCACCGAAGATCTCCAGGCGGCCGTCCGCGTTGCGGGCGGCGGCGATCGACGTCAGCACGCCGTCCAGCTGCTCCCAGTTGGACCAGGCACCGCCGATCGAGGTCTGCCAACGGTGGAAGACGGCACCGCCGCTGTTGACGCCGAAGAGCTCGACGCGGCCGTCGGCGTTGGTCGCTGCCGCGACCTGCGTGAGCGCGCCGTCGAACTGGGCCCAGCCGGACCACGAGCCGCCGATGGACGTCTGCCAGCGGTGGAAGACGGCGCCGGCACTGTTGGTCCCGAAGATCTCCAGGCGGCCGTCCGCGTTGCGGGCGGCGGCGATCGACGTCAGATTGCCGTCGAACTGCTCCCAGTTGGACCAGGGTCCGCCGGCCGCAATGGTCTGCCAGCGGTGGTAGATGTATCCGGCGCCGTTGACGCCGAACAGCTCCATGCGGCCGTCGGCGTTCGTCTCGGCGGCCACGGCACGCAGCGCGCCGTCGAACTGCGCCCAGGGCACCCAGGAGCCGCTGGTGGCGCTGCTCTGATAACGGTGGAAGATCGCATCACCGCTGTTCGTACCGAAGAGTTCGAGCCGCCCGTCGACATTGCGGGCGGCGGCTATGGAGGAGCCGAAGACGGTGTCGGTGGTGTGATGTCCTGCCGCGGAAGCGGGATGCGCCGGTGCGGCGATCAACAGTACGAGTGCGCCGAACAGTTCGGCGATGCGTCTGAAACGTCTTCGCTGTCCCATGACGACTGTCCTTTCCTGCTGAGGAAGGAAACCTGCACGTACGGGATCGGGCGACGGCACCGTACACCGGGGGTGCCGTCCCCCTCTCGGCTCTTTCCGGCCGAACGGGCGTGCGGGGCAGAAGGCGTCGTCGACTCGCTGATTGACGGTAGTGGTCGCGCGGGGGCACAATTCCGGATCACAGCAGCGATCCGTTCAAGGCGTGGCTTCCTACGGTGACGCTCCGCTGGCGCCCCCCGCGAGGGGGGCGCCAGTTTCAACTACCATTTCCCGCAGGGTGATTGCGCGTCAGCGCGCCGCCACCTCACACACCCGCGGCGCCGCCTCATTGATCCCCAGCAGCCGGAAGTAGTTCTCCCCCAGCGCGATGTCGCGGAACGCCTCGTCGCCCAGCGCCTTGTTGATGCGGCTGGTGACCTCCAGCTCCTCCTCGTAGACCTTGTAGTCCTTGTTGGCCGACGCCACGAAGTCCGTCCCCGGGATCGCCCGCGTCGGGTAGCGGTCGAGGAATGCCGCGTATTTCGCCCGCACGCCCGGCTTGCTGAAGTACGCGTCCTCCAGCACCCGCCAGCTCAAGTCCACCGTCAGATTGCGGTGTTCGTCGAGCATCCGCTCCATGAGGCGGATGTGGCGGTCCGGGTCCATCTTCGTCAGTTCCTTAGACAGGCCCATGTGCGCCCACACGATCTTGTTGTGCGGGTAGAGGCGGAGGACCTCCTCCATCAGCGGGAGGTATTTCGTCGGCTCCGCGTCGCTGCCCAGGTCCGAGTGGAGCGTGATCGGGATGCCGCGTTCGCGGAGCACCTTCATGAAGGGGGCCCAGTGCTCGATGTTCTCGGTCGTCGTCGCCTTGTGGTGGTTCGGGAACAGGGCCTGCTTGACGACGTTCACCTCGCCCGCCCAGCGGAACACCCCGGGGAACTCCTTGTCGTACAAGGCGATTCCGCCCGGGATCGTCTCCGGCTTCGCCAGGTCCATGAAGGTCATGGAGACCGCGAGTTCGGGGTCCTCCGGCTTCGTCTCCAGCCAGTTCTCGGCGTTGACGAAGTCGTTCTTCATGCTCGGCACCACAGGGGTGCCGGGGCAGTCCAGGTAGTACGTACAGCTGGAGTCCACCGGGAGCGTCTGCCCGATGCCGTACATGCTGGCGTGCTGCACACCGGACTTGCGCAGATAGCCGGTGAGTTCGTCGAAGGGGATCGCCTTGCCGCCGAACGGGCGGAAGTGGAGGTGGCTGTCGACCTTCGAGGTGTACGGCTCCTTCGCACGGTCGAAGCAGCCGTGATCCGCCGCCGCCAGGGCCTGCCCGGCACCGGCCGGGGAGGCGACGACGGCCACCGCCGCCGTCAGGGCCGCGCCGGCGAGGCCGAGTCTTCTGCCGATCCTTAACCTCAACCTCGTAGACGTTCCGGAGCTGTTGATGGTGACCTCCCGTGGTCGGCTCGGCCTGGTCCTGTGACGGGTGTGATAACTACCCATTCCGCCTTTACCGAACCTCCGCCACCTCCGCCACGGCGGTACTCGGGCGCCCCGGACGGGTGACAGGGGAACATGTCGCCGTTGCGGACAAAGCACAGAGACAAGGAAGGTAACCAGCGTGGGTGACGAGCTCCGTCAGGTTTTCGACTTCATCGCCTTTTCCGCCCGGCTCCGGGAGGTCGAGCGGCACAACAACGCCACCCCGGAGCGGAAGGAGAGCGTGGCCGAGCACTCCTGGCATCTGGCCCTGGTCTGCTGGGTCCTGCACCGCGAGTTCGAGCGGGAGTGCGGGCACACGCTGGACCTGGAGAAGATGCTCAAGATGTGCCTCATGCACGACCTCGTGGAGATCGAGGCCGGCGACCCCTCGGCCTGGCGCACCCAGGACAGCGCCCGGCGCCGGGAGGAGAAGGCCCGCGTCGAGGAAGAGGTCGCCCAGCGCCGGTACGGGGCACTGCCCGGCGAACTGGGCGCCGAGTTCCTGGAGGTGTGGCGCGAGCACGAGGAGGGCGCCACGCCCGAGGCCCGGCTCGTGCGGGGCGTGGACCGGCTCAACCCCGCGCTGATGCGCTGCCTCACCGGCCAGGGCTGGGAGGACGTGGGCGCGGACGCCGGGGCGCTGGACCGGCTCCAGCTGCCCCGGCTGCAGGTGAGCGAGACCCTCACCGCCCTGTACGAGGAGGTCAGGGCCGCCGCGATCGACCGGGGCCTGCTCAGGCCTCCGTCAGGTCCTTGCGGAGCACCGCCTTGCGGTGGCTGAACGTCTCCATCGAGTACCGGCCGTGGTAGCTGCCCATGCCGCTCTCGCCGACACCGCCGAACGGGAGGTCGGAGACCGTGAGATGGGCCAGCGGGAGGCCGAACCCGAGGCCGCCGGAGGAGGTTTCGGAGGCCAGGCGCTCGCGCGTCGCCTCCGACTCCGTGAACGCGTACAGCGCCAGCGGCTTCTCGCGGTCGTTGACGAAGGCCACGGCCTCGTCGAGGCCGTGGACGGTGACGATCGGGAGGATCGGGCCGAAGATCTCCTCCTGCATCACGGGGGCGTCCGGGGCGACGTCCGCCAGGACCGTCGGGGCGATGTACTTCGCCGCACGGTCGTGGCCGCCGCCCGTCACCACGCGGCCGGAGCCGAGCAGGGCGGTGAGGCGGTCGAAGTGGCGCTCGTTGACGATGCGCCCGTAGGTGCCGGACGCGGCCGGGTCGGCGCCGTACAGCCCCTCCACCGCCCGGGCCAGGGCCGGTTCCAGGGCACGGGCCGTCTCCGGGTCGGTCAGGACGTAGTCGGGCGCGACGCACGTCTGCCCGGCGTTGAGGAACTTGCCGGCGGCGAGACGGGCGGCGACCGCCGTGATGTCCGTGCCGCGGTCGACGAACACCGGGGACTTTCCGCCCAGTTCGAGCGTGACCGGGGTGAGGTGCTTGGCCGCCGCCGTCATGACGATGCGGCCGACGACGGCGTTGCCGGTGTAGAAGATGTGGTCGAAGCGCTCAGTCAGCAGGGCCGTCGTCTCCGGGACGCCGCCCTCGACGACGGCGACCGCCCCGGTGTCGAGGTACTGCGGCAGCAGGCGGGCGAGCGCGGCGGAGGTGGCCGGGGCCAGTTCGCTCGGCTTGGCCACCACCGCGTTGCCCGCGGCCAGCGCACCCACCATGGGCGAGAGCAGCAGCTGCGCGGGGTAGTTCCAGGGGGCGATCACCAGGACCACGCCCAGCGGGTCGTACTGCGTCCAGGCCGTGGCCCCGTTCAAGTGGGCCGGGACCGGGGCCGGTTCGGGGCGGAGCCACGCGTCGAGGTGCGCGAGGGTGTGGTCGATCTCGCGCACCGTGAAGTCGATCTCGGTGCGGCGGGCCTCGTACTCGCTCTTGCCGAGGTCGGCGTGGAGGGCGGCGAGAAGGGTCGCGTCCTGCTCGGTGAGCATCGCGCGCAGGCGACGCAGCTGTTCGGCGCGCCAGGCGGCGGGCTTGGTGCGGCCGGTGCGGAACGTGGCGCGCAGGCGGGCCACGGCGTCGGCGGGGCGGGTTGCACTCATGGTGTCTCGTTTCGTGGATGGTGGAGTCAGGCGGTCGCCGGTGCCGCGAGGTGCCGCCTCGCCGCCCACCGAGTCTCCGCCCGGGCCGCCACGGCGAGCAGCACCGCCCCGCCGAGCAGCCACAGGACCAGGGACAGGACGCGGCCGTCCAGGCCGGCGCCGCCGTCGAAGTAGAGGAGGCTGCGGGCGCCCTCGACGAAGCCCGCACCGTTCCAGAAGGCGTGCAGCGAGCCGAAGAAGCCGTTCTGCAGCTCGGGGCGGAACACCCCGCCGGACGTGGTGAAGTTGAGCATCACGAACAGCACCATCATCGTCAGCGTCGTCCAGCGCTTGAGGAAGGTGTGCAGGCCGATGCCGATGGTGATCACGCCTGCGCTGTAGAGCCAGGCCATGCCCCAGACCGCCGTGTAGTCGTGGTCGACGACGTGGAAGACCGGCCCGGCGAGGGCGATGCCGATGACGCTCACGACGAGCGAGGTGACGAGCCCGACGGCCGCCCGCATCCACAGCTTGAGCCCCGCCCCCGCGGCCCCGATGGCGGCGACGCTGCCGTACGAGCCGATGCTGAGCGCGACGAGCAGGAAGAAGATGCCCTGGCCGGTCGGGTCGCCCTTGGCGAGCCCGGTGAGGTCGGTGACCTTGAGCGGCACGCCCTGCTGGTCCGCGACCGTGCGGAAGACGGTGGTCGCGGCGACGGCGGTGGTGTCCGAGTTGGCCTTGGCGACCAGCGCCTCGGGGTGCGTGGCGCTGGGGACGTACGCGCCGGCCAGGTCGCGGTCCTTCAGCTGTGCGACGGCGGCGTCACGGTCCGCGACGGTGGTGACGTCGAGCGCGTCGCCCGCCTTGTCCTTGATCGTCTGAGCGAGCACCTGCGCCCTGGCCGAGCTGCCCACGACCGCGACCTTCATGCCGTGCGGCTCGGGCTGGTGGAAGGCACCGAGGTAGGCCAGGCCCATGCCGAGGCACATGAGGAGCGGGGTCAGCAGGTGCACGGTGACGTGCTTGAGGTGGTGGCGCGGCCCGTGGGCGGCGTGTGCGGTCATGGGAGGAACGCTCCTCGGTTGGCAAATACAACTAACTCAGATGTATTATGCAACCGATTCGGAGGAGATGCCATGCCCGACCGCGATGTGACCCTCGGCACCATCCAGCGCGAACTCACCGCCTTCGCCCGGCGGGCGCGGCACAAGGCCGCCCAGATCCATCCGGATCTCTCGCTGGTGACCTACAGCATGCTCGACCACATGCAGGCGAGCGGCGGCTGCCGCGGCATCGACCTCGCCGAGCACTTCCTGCTCGACAAGTCGACGGTCAGCCGGCAGACCGCCGTGCTGGAACGCCTCGGGCTGATCGTTCGCGAGGTCGATCCGGGGGACCGCCGGGGGCAGATCCTGCGGCCGTCGGCCGCGGGGCTGCGACTGCTGGAGGAGGCCCACCGGCAGCGGCGGGAGACGTTCGAGGAACGTCTCGCGGACTGGGGGGACGAGGACCTGGAGCGCTTCGCCGGGTACCTCCGGCGGTACAACGCGGCGGGGTAGCGCCCCGTTGCCGGGCACCCCGTCAGGGGCGCGGGGAACTGCGCGCTCAGCCACGACGCGCCTGCAGCCGAGGTGCTCGGGGCTGCGCCCCGGACCCCTGGGGTCGCCGAGCACCTGGTCGTAGGTCCGGTTCTCCTTGACGATCAGGAAGACGTGGTCGATCGTCGACCGCTCCCCGAGGCGGGCC
>NZ_JBSFWU010000162.1:0-10719 GCF_053594995.1 Streptomyces sp. NPDC002536 | reverse complement strand
CAACCACAGACGGCCCGCAGCCGACGCACCAGCCCCGGGAACGTCGACTGCGGGCGCGTCGTGGCTGGTCGCGCAGTTCCCCGCGCCCCTCAGGCGCGTGAACGCCCCCGCTTGTACTCCATCGCCAGGCGCCCCGCCGCCTGCTTCGCCTTCCAGTCGCGCCGGATCTCCGCACGGAGCCTCGCATCCGTGCGGGAGGCGATCCACTCGTTCTCCCGCACCAGCTTGCGGTAGCTGTCCAGGCGGCGCTGGTGGAGTTCGCCCGTCTCCACCGCCGCCAGGACCGCACACCCCGGCTCGGCCGTGTGCGCGCAGTCGTGGAAGCGGCACTGCCCGGCCAGGGCCTCGATCTCCGAGAAGGTCTGGGCGACGCCCGCCCCCGCGTCCCACAGCCCGACGCCGCGCAGGCCCGGGGTGTCGATCAGGACACCGCCCGCGGGCAGCGGCAACGGCAGCAGATTGCGGGTGGTGGTCGTGTGCCGGCCCTTGCCGTCCCGGTCGCGGGTGGCCTGCACGTCCTGGACCTCCGCGCCGACGAGCGCGTTGGCCAGGGTGGACTTACCGGCGCCGGACTGGCCGAGCAGGACGGACGTGCGGCCGCCGAGGACGGCGGCGAGGACGTCCAGGCCCTCGCCCGTCTCCGCGCTGACCGCCAGCACCTGCACGCCCGGCGCAGCCGCCTCGGTGTCGGCGACGAGATGGCCGAGGACCTCGGCCGTGACGAGGTCGGCCTTGGTGAGGACGACCAGCGGCTCGGACCCGCTCTCCCAGGCCAGGGCCAGGAACCTCTCGATGCGGCCCAGGTCGAGGTCGCCGGCGAGCTGGACGGCGACGATCGCGCAGTCGGCGTTGGCCGCGAGGATCTGGCCCTCGGAGCGCGAGGAGGAGGTCGAGCGGACGAACGCGGTGCGCCGCGGCAGCAGCGCCCGCAGATAGCCGGAGTCGAGGTCGACGGCGGCCCAGTCGCCGGTGCACATGATGGCCACCGGGTCGCCGGTGGTGACGAGCGCGGTGTCGGCCAGGACGTGCCGGACGTCGGCGCCGTCGGCGACGACGAGATCGCAACGGCCGCGGTCGACGCGGACGATCCGCCCGGGCGTCAGGCCCTCGGCGGCGTGCGCGGAGAAATCAGCGGCAAAGCCCTCGTCCCAGCCGTAGCGGACGAGGGGGTGTTGAGCAGTGTGCTCGGACAAGACGGTGCCCCTTGAGGAGGGAGGTGGAATGGACGGGCTTCCGAGTACGGGCCATGACAGTCATCAGTCCCGACCTCCTTCCTGGGGTACGTGTGCTCGACGAGCGTAGGCGGGGGCGAGGACGCCCCGCCAATGATTTTTCCGGGCGCGGGCCCGCACCCGCGAACCGGCTCTCTAATCCCGCCGCTTCGCGTGCCTGGGATGGTGCGGCTCCCCCTTGTGCAGCCGGGACCGCACGTCCTCGGGTGGCAGGAACTGCGCCCACCGCTCCGGGAATTCCGACGGCGGCTCCCGGTCCCGCCCGGCGGCCCCCTCCTCCGGCGACTCCTCGTAGAGGTCCTCGTCGTCCATCGCCAGCGCGAGCGCGGCCCGTTCGGCCGCCGTCCGTGCCGCGAAGGCCTCCCGCTGCCGGTCGACCTCCGCACGCCCCGCGGCCGTGGCGACCGACGGCCACACCCGGTCGATGGCGGCGTTGACCGCCGCCCCGACGAGCACCGCGAAGGCCGAGACGCCGATCCACAGCAGCACGGCGACGGGCGCGGCGAGGGAGCCGTAGATGGTGGGGCCCTCCACGGTGTGGGTGAGGTAGATGCGCAGCAGAAGGCTGCCGATCACCCACATCGTCAGGGCGACGAGCGCGCCCGGGATGTCCTCCTGCCAGGGCGAACGGACCGGTACGGAGACGTGGTAGAGCGTCGTCAGGAAGACGACGGACAGCACGATGACGACCGGCCAGTAGAGGAACTGGACCGCGTCCGTGCTCCACGGGACGATGTCCGTCACGGTCTCCGGTCCGATCACCATCAGCGGCAGGGCGATCGCCCCGATGAGGAGGGCGACGACGTAGAGGCCGAAGGCGAGCAGCCGGGTGTGGACGATGCCGCGCTTGCCCTCCAGGCCGTACATGATGGTGATGGTCTCGACGAAGACGTTCACCGCCCGGGAGCCGGACCACAGCGCGATGGCGAAGCCGACCGAGATGACGTCCGGACGGGCGCCCTTGATGATGTCGTCGAGCAGCGGACGGGCGATCTCCTTGACGCCCTTGTCGGACAGGACGGTCGCCGAGGCGGAGAGGATGTTGTCCCGGATGCTCTCGATGGTGTGCGTGCCGGACCACGAGTCGAAGTAGCCGAGCAGACCGATGAGGCCGAGCAGCAGGGGCGGCAGCGACAGCAGGGTGAAGAAGGCGGCTTCGGCGGCGAGTCCGGTGACGCGGTACTCCATACAGGAGTTGACCGTGTCCTTCAGGAGCAGCCACGCCATCTTGCGTTTGGAGACGTTCCGGTAGAGGGCCCGTGCCCTGTGGAGCCGTCCGGGCTGCCGCGCCGGTGGTTCGTTTGCTGCCTGCACGTCCTAACCGTATAGGCCGCGGACGTGTGCATTCACCCGGCGCCCGGCAGGCGGGAGGCCGGGGCGGCGGCTCCGGGGAGCCCGGCGGAGGGTGATGCTGCGCCGACTCGGCACCACCCTCCGACCGCTCGTCAGTCACCTTCCGCCCGGGGCGGGGGCGTTGGCAACGGTTGCACAGCGTTGCAATCTCGCGGATGCCGATGCGGGCGGGGCCCGGCGGCGGCACCATTGCAGCGTGAATCCCAGACCAATCGACGCTGCGCTGCTTCCGGCGATCCGGGAGGCGGCGCTCGCCGGCTCCGGGCCGCCGCTGCGCCCGCGGCCGCTGATCGGCCGGTCGTGGCAGCGGGTGCGCGGTCACGGCCTCGATCCGGAGACGGTCCGGCCCGTGGCCGTGCTGCCGGCGGACGAGGTCGAGCACCGCCGGCACGCGTCGGGGCTCGCCGTCCTGCTGCCGCTGCTGCGCGAGGGGCTGGCCTCGGCGAGCGACGGGGAGCGGCAGCTGACGGTCGTGACGGACCCCGGGGGCCGGGTGCTGTGGCGGGAGGGCGGGCCGGCGCTGCGGCGGAGTGCCGACCGGCTGGGGTTCGAGGTGGGTGCCTGCTGGACCGAGGAGACGGTCGGGACGAACGGCATCGGCACGGCGCTGGTGGAGGACCGGCCGGTACAGGTGCACTCCGCCGAGCACTTCGTGCGCTCGCACCACGCCTGGACGTGTGCGGCGGCCCCGCTGCACGATCCGCGCAGCGGGCGGACGCTGGGGGTGCTGAACGTCAGCGGCCCGGCGCCCGTGTTCAACCCGGCGATGCTGGCGCTGGTGACGGCGGTGGGCAAGGTCGCCGAGGCCGAGCTGCGGGCGCGGCACTGGGAGTCCGTGGACCGGCTGCGCACGGTGGCGGCGCCGATGCTGGCCCGGATCCACGGGCGGGCGCTGGCCGTGGACCGGGACGGCTGGACGGCGGCGGTGACGGGCATGGGCCCGGTCGGCCGGGTGGTGCTGCCCAAGGCGGTGCAGCCGGGGCCGGTGTGGCTGCCGTCGTTCGGGCCCTGTTTCGTGGAACCGCTGCCGGACGGCTGGCTGGTGCGGCTGGAGGCGGCGGACGGTCCGGCCGCGCCGGGCCGGGTGGTGCTGGATCTGCGCGACCCGCACAGCCGGACGGTCACGGTCTCGGGCGAGGCGGGCGACTGGTCGCAGGATCTCAGCCCGCGCCATGCCGAGCTGTTGTACGTCCTGGCGCTGCATCCGGCGGGCCGGACGGCCGCGGAACTGGCGGCCGACCTGTTCGGCGACGCCTCGCGCACGGTGACGGTGCGGGCGGAGATGTCGCGGGTGCGACGCACGCTGGCGGGGGTGCTGGGGCACCGCCCGTACCGCTTCGCGGACGGGCTGGAGGTGAGCCTGCTGACTCCGGTGCACCGCGCGGATTTGCTGCCGACGTCGTCGGCGCCGGTGGTGATGGCGGCGCGCTGTCGCGCCCGTTAGGGGCGCGGGGAACTGCGCGACCAGCCACGGCGCTCCCGCAGTCGAGGTTCTCGGGGCTTCGCCCCGGACCCCCTGGTGCGTCGGCTGCAGGCCGTCGGTGGTTGCTCGCGCAGTTCCCCGCGCCCCTACGGGGCGCAGGCCCCATGATTGGCTGACGCCATGAGCAATGGCAACGCCACGCTGACCGTGACCACCTGGTCCCTGGAGCAGACGACCCCCGACGGCCTCGTCCCGGCCCACGAGCCGGACGTCCTGTCCGGCATCCGGATCGAACGGGCCGAGGTCCCCTCGCCCGAGCTCAGCCGGTATCTCTACACGGCCGTGGGCGGGGACATCACATGGACGGACCGGCTGCCCTGGACGTACGGGCAGTGGCAGGCGTACCTGGGGCGGCCGGGCGTGGAGACCTGGGTGGCCTACGACCGCGGGACGCCGGCCGGGTACATCGAGCTGGACCCGCAGCCCGAAGGGGCGGTCGAAATCGCCTACTTCGGACTGATCGGCCCCTTCCAGGGCCGCCGCATCGGCGGTTATCTGCTCTCCTTCGGCACCGCCCGGGCCTGGGACCTCGCCGAGCGCTGGCCCGGACGGGAACAGACGAAGCGGGTGTGGGTACACACGTGCAGCAAGGACGGCCCGCATGCGATGGCGAACTACGAGCGGCGCGGTTTCCGGGTGTTCGACGTGAAGACCGAGGAGGAGCCGGACGTTCCACCTCCGGGCCCGTGGCCGGGCGCACGCGCCGGAACGACCGCCTGAACCGGCATCCACGCAGTACCCGAACACGACGCGCTGTCTCGCAATAAGAGACAGCGCGTCTCGCATTACGGGCAATGGTGGACTCGCCCGAGACCGCCGTGCCACGCTTCCGTCATGCCCGGAGCTGGAATCTTCATGGTGAGGTTGGTGAGTCGGCGTCACGTCGACCTCGGCCGCATGTCCAGCGCCATCTGTCCGGCGCGCTGACGGTCGTCTCAGCCCCCTTCCGCGCAGCCCCCGTTCACCGTTCTCCCCGTTCCACCCGACGCCGTCCCCACCGCCGTGGACGGGCGTCCCCTCAGCGCACCCTCATCGCCTCCGTGCCTTCCTTCACGGATGCCTGCGCAGTCCCCGTTCGGCCACCAAAGGACACACACCGTCATGGCTGCCACCTCGGAAATCCCCGCCGTCCCGGCGCGGCGCAAAACCGGCCGTCACCGGGGCGAGGGTCAGTGGGCCGCAGGCCACTTCACCCCGCTCAACGGCAACGAGCAGTTCAAGAAGGACGACGACGGTCTCAATGTGCGGACACGCATTGAGACGATCTACTCCAAGGCCGGATTCGACGCGATCGACCCCAACGACCTCCGCGGCCGGATGCGCTGGTGGGGGCTCTACACCCAGCGCAAGCCCGGCATCGACGGCGGCAAGACCGCCGTCCTGGCCCCCGAGGAACTCGACGACCGCTACTTCATGCTGCGGGTGCGCATCGACGGCGGCCGCCTGACGACCCGCCAGCTGCGCGTGATCGGCGAGATCTCCGAGGAGTTCGCCCGCGGCACCGCCGACATCACCGACCGGCAGAACATCCAGTACCACTGGATCCGGATCGAGGACGTCCCCGAGATCTGGCGCCGTCTGGAGGCCGTGGGCCTGTCCACCACCGAGGCCTGCGGTGACACACCGCGGGTGATCCTGGGCTCGCCGGTCGCCGGCATCGCCGAGGACGAGATCGTCGACGGCACCTGGGCCGTCGACGAGATACAGCGCAGAATCGTCGGCAACCCCGCCTTCTCCAACCTGCCGCGGAAGTTCAAGTCCGCCGTCTCGGGCTCCCCGCTGCTGGACGTCGCCCACGAGATCAACGACATCGCCTTCGTCGGCGTCCGCCACCCCGAGCTCGGGCCGGGTTTCGACGTGTGGGTGGGCGGCGGGCTGTCGACCAACCCCCGGATCGGGGTGCGTCTGGGCGCCTGGGTGCCGCTGGAGGACGTCCCGGACGTCTTCGAGGGCGTCGTCTCGATCTTCCGCGACTACGGCTACCGGCGGCTGCGCAACCGCGCCCGCCTGAAGTTCCTCGTCGCCGACTGGGGCGCGGAGAAGTTCCGCCGGGTGCTGGAACAGGAGTACCTGCTGCGCCCGTTGGCCGACGGGCCGCCGCCGGAGCAGCCCGTTGCGCGCTGGCGCGACCACGTCGGCGTGCACCGGCAGAAGGACGGCCTGCACTACGTGGGCTTCGCGCCGCGCGTCGGCCGCATCGACGGCCCCACCCTCACCAAGATCGCGGCACTGGCGGAGGAGCACGGCTCGGGCCGGGTGCGGACCACCGCCGAGCAGAAGATGATCGTCCTCGACGTCCCGGCGGACCGGGTCGACTCGCTCGTGGCCGGGCTGGAGGCGCTCGACCTGCGCGTCTCCCCGTCCCCGTTCCGGCGCGGCACGATGGCCTGCACGGGCATCGAGTTCTGCAAGCTGGCGATCGTGGAGACCAAGGCCCGCGGCTCGGCGCTGATCGACGAACTGGAGCACCGGCTGCCCGAGTTCGACGAGCCCCTCACGATCAACATCAACGGCTGCCCGAACGCCTGCGCACGCATCCAGGTGGCGGACATCGGTCTCAAGGGGCAGTTGGTCCTGGACGACGAGGGCCGCCAGGTCGAGGGCTACCAGGTGCACCTGGGCGGAGCGCTCGGCCTGGAGGCCGGGTTCGGCCGCAAGGTGCGGGGCCTGAAGGTCACGTCCGAGGAACTGCCGGACTACGTGGAGCGCGTGCTCCGCCGCTATCTCGAACAGCGCGCGGAGGGTGAGCGGTTCGCGGCCTGGGCGGCTCGGGCAAGCGAAGGGGACTTGTTGTGAGCGAGCGTGCCGCGCCCTTCTTCTGCCCCTACTGCGGTGACGAGGACCTGCGTCCGCACGAGGCGGGTCACGGAGCCTGGGAGTGCGCGGCCTGCAACCGCGCCTTCCAGCTGAAGTTCCTCGGGCTCCTCGCCCGCGGACTCGCCAAGGGGGCGCCCGATGCCCGGACTTGAGCGAGCCGGCCAGCTGGTCAAACTTGAACAGCTGGCCGCGCAGGCCGGCCGCGCACTTGAGGACGCGTCCGCACTGGAGATCCTCTCCTGGGCGGCCGACACCTTCGGCGAGCGCTTCTGCGTCACCTCCTCCATGGAGGACGCGGTCGTCGCCCACCTCGCGTCCCGTGCCCGGCCCGGCGTCGACGTCGTCTTCCTGGACACCGGCTACCACTTCCCGGAGACCATCGGCACCCGTGACGCGGTCGCCGCCGTCATGGACGTCCGCCTCATCACCCTCACCCCGCGCCAGAGCGTCGCCGCACAGGACGTCGCGCACGGGCCGCGCCTGCACGACCGCGACCCCGACCTGTGCTGCGCGCTGCGCAAGGTGAAGCCGCTGGAGGAGGGCCTGCGTGCGTACGACGCCTGGGCGACGGGCCTGCGCCGCGACGAGTCCCCGACCCGGGCGCACACTCCGGTCGTCGGCTGGGACGCCCGGCGGGGCAAGGTGAAGGTCTCGCCGATCGCCCGGTGGACGCAGGACGACGTCGATGCCTACGTCGCCGAACACGGCGTGCTCACCAACCCCCTTCTCCAGGACGGCTACGCATCGGTGGGATGTGCGCCCTGCACCCGCCGCGTGCGCGAGGGCGAGGACGCGCGCGCCGGACGCTGGGCCGGCCGCGCCAAGACGGAATGCGGACTGCACGAATGACAGAGACGACAGCAGGAGCCACGGTGTGGCTGACCGGCCTGCCGAGCGCGGGCAAGACGACGATCGCCCGCGCACTGGCCGGCCGGCTGCACGCCGAAGGTCACCGGGTGGAGGTACTGGACGGCGACGAGATCCGCGAGTTCCTCTCCGCCGGACTCGGTTTCTCGCGACAGGACCGTCACACGAACGTGCAACGGATCGGCTTCGTCGCTCAGTTGCTCGCGTCGCACGGCGTGACCGTCCTGGTGCCCGTCATCGCACCGTACGCGGACTCCCGCGAGGCGGTGCGCAAGCGCCACCAGGCGCACGGCACCGGCTATCTGGAGGTGCACGTGGCGACCCCGGTGGAGGTGTGCTCCGTGCGCGATGTGAAGGGCCTGTACGCGCGGCAGGCCGCGGGCGAGCTGTCCGGGCTGACGGGCGTGGACGACCCGTACGAGGCACCGGCCGACCCGGACCTGCGGATCGAGACGCACGAGCAGAGCGTGGAGGAGTCGGCAGCGGCCCTGCATGTGCTGCTGAAGGAAAGGGGCCTGATATGACGGACAGCCCGACGGACAGCCCGTACGCGCTCACGCACCTGGACGCCCTGGAGTCCGAGGCGGTGCACATCTTCCGCGAGGTGGCGGGCGAGTTCGAGCGGCCGGTGATCCTGTTCTCCGGCGGCAAGGACTCGATCGTCATGCTGCACCTGGCGCTCAAGGCGTTCGCCCCCGCTCCCCTGCCGTTCGCCCTGCTGCACGTGGACACCGGGCACAACTTCCCCGAGGTGCTCGCCCACCGCGACCGCACGGTGGCCGAGCACGGGCTGCGGCTGCACGTGGCCTCGGTGCAGGAGTTCATCGACGACGGCCGGCTGCGCGAGCGGCCGGACGGCACCCGCAACCCGCTACAGACCGTGCCGCTGCTGGACGCCATCGCCGCGCACCGCTTCGACGCGGTGTTCGGCGGCGGGCGGCGGGACGAGGAGAAGGCGCGCGCCAAGGAGCGGGTGTTCAGCCTGCGCGACGAGTTCGGCGGCTGGGACCCGCGCCGCCAGCGCCCCGAGCTGTGGCAGCTGTACAACGGCCGCCACTCGCCCGGCGAGCACGTCCGTGTCTTCCCCCTGTCCAACTGGACCGAGCTGGACGTGTGGCAGTACATCGCCCGCGAGGAGATCGGCCTGCCGTCGATCTACTACGCGCACGAGCGCGACGTCTTCCGCCGCAGCGGCATGTGGCTGGCCCCGGGCGGCTGGGGCGGCCCGAAGGACGGCGAGGAGCTGGAGAGACGGCTCGTCCGCTACCGGACGGTCGGCGACATGTCCTGCACCGGCGCGGTGGATTCCGACGCCGTGACCATCGAGGCCGTCATCGCGGAGATCGCCGCGTCCCCGCTCACCGAACGGGGTGCCACCCGGGCCGACGACAAGCTGTCGGAGGCCGCGATGGAGGACCGCAAGCGCGAGGGGTACTTCTAGCCATGTCCAGTACGACCATCGAGGCGGGCACGACCTCGCTGCTGCGGTTCGCCACCGCCGGATCCGTCGACGACGGCAAGTCCACCCTCGTCGGGCGGCTGCTGCACGACTCCAAGGCGGTGCTGGCCGACCAGTTGGAGGCCGTCGAGCACGCCTCCCGCAGCCGCGGCGCCGCCGCGCCCGACCTCGCCCTGCTCACCGACGGGCTGCGCGCGGAGCGCGAGCAGGGCATCACGATCGATGTCGCCTACCGCTACTTCGCCACCCCCCGCAGGCGGTTCGTGCTGGCCGACACGCCCGGCCACGTGCAGTACACCCGCAACATGGTCACCGGCGCCTCGACCGCCGAGCTGGCCGTGGTGCTCGTCGACGCCCGCAACGGCGTCGTCGAGCAGACCCGGCGGCACGCCGCCGTCGCCGCCCTGCTGCGCGTGCCGCACGTGGTGCTGGCGGTCAACAAGATGGACCTCGTCGACTACGCGGAGCCCGTCTTCGCCGCGATCGCCGAGGAGTTCGGCCGCTACGCCTCCTCCCTCGGCGTGCCCGACGTCACCGCCATCCCCGTCTCCGCGCTCGCCGGCGACAACGTCGTGGAGCCGTCCGCCCACATGGACTGGTACGGCGGCCCGACCGTGCTGGAACACCTGGAGACCGTGCCCGTCGTCGCGGACCCCAGCGACGAACCGGCCCGGTTCCCCGTCCAGTACGTCATCCGCCCGCAGACGGCCGAGCACCCCGACTACCGCGGCTACGCGGGCCAGATCGCCTCCGGCGTGCTGCGGGTCGGCGAGCCGGTGACCGTGCTGCCGTCCGGGCGGACGAGCACGGTCGCCGCGATCGACGCGCTCGGGCGGCCTGTCGACGTGGCCTGGGCGCCGCAGTCGGTGACGGTGCGGCTCGCCGACGACCTCGACGTCTCGCGCGGCGACCTCATCGCCCCCGCCGCTGCCGCCCCCGCGCCGACACAGGACGTCGAGGCGACCGTCTGCCACGTCGCCGACCGGCCCCTGCGCCCCGGCGACCGGGTGCTGCTCAAACACACCACCCGCACCGTGAAGGCCATCGTCAAGGCCGTCCCCTCGCGCCTCGCCCTGGACGACCTCTCCCAGCACGCCGACCCCGGCGAGCTGGCCGCCAACGACATCGGCCGGGTCGTGCTGCGCACCGCGGAGCCGCTCGCGCTCGACGCCTACGCCGACTCCCGCCGCACGGGCTCGTTCCTGCTGATCGACCCGGCCGACGGGACGACGCTCACCGCGGGCATGGCGGGAACGGCCTTCGGGGCACCGTCGGTTGCCATGGCGGCGGACGACGAGGGCTGGGACTTCTGACATGCACCGGGACGTGTTCGCAACCTTCGCCAAGGAGGGCGGCCGCATCGGCAGCGGCGCCCTCGGCAGCGGGCAGGGCGGGGTCGGCCGATGTGGCCGCTGACGCGTCCGCCTCCCTAGAGCGCGTCCGGCGGATCTTCGCGCCCCGTCAGGGGCGCGGGGAACTGCGCGACAAGCCCCCACCGGCC
This sequence comes from Streptomyces sp. NPDC002536, assembly GCF_053594995.1. Taxonomy (NCBI): domain Bacteria; kingdom Bacillati; phylum Actinomycetota; class Actinomycetes; order Kitasatosporales; family Streptomycetaceae; genus Streptomyces; species Streptomyces sp. NPDC002536. The sequence continues at coordinate 7 of NZ_JBSFWU010000162.1, read as the reverse complement.
CGCAGCC